>CAJVYT010000059.1 GCA_913009765.1 uncultured candidate division Zixibacteria bacterium | reverse complement strand
TTCGATGTTTTTTTTTTTTTTCAAGCAGAAGACGGCATACGAGATATATCAGTGTGACTGGAGTTCAGACGTGTGCTCTTCCGATCTGATGCATTACCTTGGGCATGCAGAGAACTGCTTATAACTAAGATAGCTGATAGTATGAACAGTACGATAAAAAGTTTTTGTAAATTCGCCGTATCAAAGGCGACTGTTTTTGTACGATTGTTTTTCATAATCGCCTCCTTATAAATCTGTATCAAATAAGTATTCAACTTCAATTCGACCCTGGATTGAAAAATAGTCAGAACCTGTCAGAAGAACTCCTGATGTATCTGAGCTATTTAAAATCAGAATCGGTCGAATAAAGAGAGTATCATTTTGTAGAATTTGAATATCTAATGAATCTAATAATATTTCACCCTCTGTGACTTGTTCCATTGTGGTGATACCGGTGAGCGGGTCAACCGGAGCAGCAGCAGCATAAAATGTATCAATAACAAGTTCCGGTGTTGTATATAATGCTGCTGAATCTGAACCCATGGCAACTACTGCTGAGATACCAAGCGGAAGATGATTGGTAATAGTGTATACAAATCGTGCTTCGGTGACATGTTCAGTAATCTGTGCCATATCAGACGAATCCAATGCTTCCCGTTCAATATCAATATCTGTTATCTCAGCATTGTCTACTTTGACATGGAGCGGAGCATAAATATCAAATGATGCAAATATTGAATCGGATACATTTATAGTATGAGCTATATTATCACCAAATGATATCGACCCGCCTATGGTAACAGAATCAGGAATCGGATTTAAAAAATCAGCGACATCGTTATTTGTGATCGTTGTTAATTGTCTGACAGAAGTACCTCTTGGAGCAATAGTGCCTGTGATTTCTAAGACTTTGCCGTTGGAAGCAGATAAGGTACAAGCCAAATTACCGGGGAGGTCAACGCCATTTTCGATATTGAGTGATAAAACCGCACTGACAAATGAAATATCATTAAATCCGTCAGGAGCAGTTAGCTCTTGAGTTATATTATCAAAACTTGTTGTATTATCAGAAATAATTCCTGATATGGAATTAAATGTTAAATTGCCTAATGATGCGGTTACCGTAAAAGAATCTGTTTCATTTATAGGAACTAAATCAATACCTGAGCCGGGGAGAGAAACAGCAAGGTCAATGAGTACAGTGTCATCTATAGGGATAAGATTATAGTTTGCCAAATCAGTATTGATATTGATAGTCTGCCCGCCCAAAATCGGTTGACTGAGAGTATATGTTGTTCCGCCTAACTCAAGCGATGGGACCGTGATGTTTACGGTAGCATCAAGGCTTGAATTGTTGGTTACATACATAATAATATTACCGCCGCCTAACTGTGCCGAGTCAATCTGTTCTCCCGGGTTTAGCGAAAGCCCCAATTTATTGGAGAAATTCATGTCAGGCATCGGAGGAACTTGTGCGACTGCTTGGGAAACAGTAATTGTAGAACCAAAATCGGCATTTGTTTGAATACTTCTTTCCGAGAAGTTTTGTACAGTTCCACCCGGTGTAAAAGCGGCAATATCTACACGTAAATAATTGGAAAGAGTTCTTCCGTTTAAGTTCATTGTATGCAGATAAGAACTGCTGTCAGGTATACTTTGTACTACTGTATCTAACTGGACTACTGATGCTGTTTGACGGTCATATAACTGGATAAGCAGTGTATCAATTGAAACACCAAGATAATTGTCTACCGAAATATCTATATGCCCCGTAGCAATAGTTGCACTTGAAAATTCTTCTATCTGAGGAAAGTTGTTCGATATAGAAAACATCAAGGAGTCTACAAATGCAGAGTCGCCGGGCAATGCTGTCGCAAGTCCTGTAATTGAACTTAAGCTTACGTTCAATGGTGTAAAAACAGGCGGATTTATATCAACCAATCCCAATATCTCTGACTGACTAAAAGATATATCAGCAGTTGTCAGTTGGGCAGTATCAATACCGATTGGGTCGAAAGTCTCAGTAACTGAAAATGAGACATTTCCCAATGAATCAATACCTAACTCATCCTGCCCAATTTTTTCTACTAACTCATCCATTTGATACAAACGGTTGATTACCGGAACTGAAAATGTAGTATTCCAGGTCGGAGCTTCAGGGGATTTCACTGTACATTGTACAAGTGTTAAAAATAAGGTTATTACTATAAGGCTAAGTAAAATTCTTGAGGGATATTTGAATATAAATGATTTCCAAAAATTTACCGGTTGTTTCTTGCGGCTGTTTCCCGCTTTTTTTCTTGACATAACACCTCCTTGTAAGGATGTTTCTTTCTCTTCATGGCTGTTAAAAGCAAAGCATATGCCAATGGTTGTTTGGTTCGTAAGCGTAAGTAATACAACAGAATACGAACTGTCGTTCTTTTGGTTGTGTTCGGGGTGTAGTGGGTTTTTAAAGATTATATAGGAAGTATCCCATACTTTGACATGTTTGTTTTAATTATGTATATTAAAATCCAATCTTACAAAAAGAAGGGTTTATGAATAAGTACGATAGAATGCTTTTTATTCTCAATTTGCTGCGGACTCGGAAAAATATGAATGCCGATAAACTTGCGGAAGAGTGCGGAGTTACCGAACGTTCAATATACCGTGATATTATCTCTCTTTCTGAAATGAATATTCCTATCTACTATGAAAATGGGTATAAACTTGCCTCTGATAATTTTCTTCCTCCCCTTAATTTTTCAATTGAGGAATATCAATTATTGAAAACAGCTCTTGAATCAAGCCCTTTAATTAAAACTGATAAATACAGTAAAATTTATAAATCTCTAATTGTTAAAATTGATAGCTGTCTTTCTGATAATGTACAGAAAGAAAAAAAATATTCTCCCCTTACAACTCGGATTGAAATAAAAGATTCTATAGATGACGAGCATTCTATTCAATTCTATGAGCTGATTGAAAAAGCAATCTCGACTCAAAAAATAATTTCTTTAAAATATGTTTCTATAAAATCAGGTGAATCACAAAGGGAAGTAAACCCGTATTTTATTATCTTTCGTGGGTCGGCATTTTACTTTGTAGGGTATTGTCATTTGAAAAAAGAGTATCGGACTTTTCGTATGAATAGAATTATTGATGTCAGTATCACCGATAAAGATTTTATTAAATCTGATGATATATCTGCTGAATCGTATTTTGAGGGAAGTTGGTCTGTCTTTTCAGGTAAGCCGGTTGATGTTGTGGCACTGTTTTCAGGTGATGCCGCCAAAGTTATTTTATCTTCAGTGCATCATCAGAACGAACAAAAAGAACAGCTTGAAAACGGTTTTGTAAAATATTCTGTGACGACAAAAGGTCTTGAAGAAATCCAACGATGGCTTTTAAGGTTTGGGGCAGAAGTAGAAATTGTTACTCCTCAAGAGCTTAGGTTCTCTTTGCTTAGAATTGGGCAGGCTTTGACTGAAAAATACAGCCATTAGATTAGAACAAATTACATATTCTCTCTAATTTATGAAGTTGTTTAAAGTTAGCTTTCTTTAAATAATTGAAAAAACTTACTTTTTTATTTGACAACCACTTACATAAGATACTATAATGAAGTGATAATTAAGATAATTACGTATGATTTAGGAGATATCGATGGAAAGTTTAGGAATGATCGAAACCAAGGGATTGGTTGCATTAATTGAAGCATCCGATGCTATGGTGAAGGCAGCTAAAGTTACTTTAGTTGGGTATGAAAAAATCGGCGGCGGATATGTGACCGCTCTTGTACGAGGTGATGTTGCTGCTTGTAAAGCGGCAGTTGATGCAGGTGCTGCAGCTGCTCAAAAAATTGGCGAGCTTGTTACTGTTCATGTCATCCCGCGTCCTCACTCAAACGTACATGACGTGTTTCCTACCGCTTTACCAGAAGAATAAACAAAATTGATAGATTTTAGGAGCTTGTTTCTTTGACAGGCTCCCTTTTTTATAGGTATCCAAATGGCTGATAATAATCAAAATGTTGAAAATATTGTTAATCTTGTTCTACAGCAAATTAATAACGGGAAAGTCAATTCTGTTGTTTCTCCCGAACCGGAAGCACCATCATCAAGACTTATTCTACCACCTTCTCAATCTGTAAACCGTTTACCTCTTGGAGAAAGAGTCGCAACCAATTCCGATGGTTCTGTCTGCTGTTTTAGTTCTTTAGATGATGCTGTTTCATCAGCCAAATTTGCTCAGCGAAAATTTTTGGATATTTCTTTAGAAAAACGTAAAGAGATTATCGCCAATATTCGCAGACGTGCTTTAGAAAATGCCGAACGACTTGGCAAAATGGCTGTGACTGAAACAGGTCTCGGTAAAATGCCTGACAAAATGAACAAGATTATTTTACAAGCGAATAAAACTCCGGGGGTAGAAGATATTTTGCCTCATGCTTTCTCCGGTGACCACGGACTTACTTTGGTAGAGCAGGCACCATGGGGAGTTGTCGGAATTATTACACCGTCGACAAATCCCGCCTCAACTGTTTTGAACAATTCTATCTCATGTATCTCTGCCGGAAATGCTGTCGTATTTAATCCGCATCCTGCCGCTAAAAATGTCTCAGCCGAAACAGCAAAAATTATTCATGATGCTATTATCGAAGCAGGCGGTCCTGAAAATCTTATCACCTGTATGTCATCTCCGACAATCGAATCTGCCCAAGCATTGATGACTCACAAACAGATTGATTTAATTTTAGTTACCGGCGGGGGAGCAGTTGTTGCAACTGCCATGCAGTCAGGGATTCGGGCTATTTGTGCCGGACCGGGGAATCCTCCGGTTATTGTCGATGATACTGCTGTGCTTTCCCAGGCAGGGCGTGATATTGTCAGAGGGGCATCGTTTGATAATAATGTTTTATGTACTGATGAAAAAGAAATTTTTGTTGTTGATAAAGTTGCCCATCGTCTCAAACATGAGATGGTTGCCAATGGTGCTTTTGAACTTGAGGGCATACATATTGACAAACTGACAAAAATATTAGTCGAATCCGACCCAAACCCGACAGGGTACCGTCATGTGAGAATCAATCGAAACTTTGTCGGTAAGTCGGCAGAAGAGATTTTAAAACAAATTGATGTTGTTCCGCCTCCGGGAACCAAGTTGGTCTTTTTTGAATCAGCATGGGATCATCCGATGGTTATGGCAGAACAACTGATGCCTGTCATTCCAATGGTGCGCTGTAAGACAGTTGAAGAAGCGATGGAAAAAGCGGTCATTGTCGAGCATCAGTTTAAACATACATTTGTTATGCATTCTACATCGATTGTCAATCTTTCAAATATGGCTCAACTTTGTCGTGCAAATATCTTTGTCAAGAATGGCTTCAATTTGGCAGGTCTTGGATACGGCGGCGAGGGATATACCACGATGTCTATTGCTGGGACTACAGGCGAAGGACTTACCAAAGCCTCCACATTCACCCGCCCGAGGCGTTGTACACTGGTTGATTATTTTCGGATTGTGTAGATAAATATTCTTTTTAAGGGGAATATATGGATAAGACAATAAGAACAAATGAAAAATGTATAATAGGATTACCTAGATGTGATTTCGCTTTTTCTTCTACTCGATCATGTTTTATTGGGTATAGTTTTGAAGAAAGTTCTTTAGAAAAAGATATAACTAGAAAAATTTTAGAAGATATTGATATAATTCCTGAAGATGCAGGAACAAATTTTGAACCTGGACAACTAGTCTTTTGTTCAAAGATTTGTTCAAAGATAATTACTTCTCAATTTTGTATAATATTACTCAACAACGAAAATGAAAATGGTGTAGAATTTGCAAATGCAAATGTCCAAATGGAATATGGTTTAATGTTAGGATTTAATAAGTATGTGATTCCATTTCAAAAAAAAGAAGATAAGTTGTCATTTAATATCTCTGGATTAGATACCATAAAGTATAATAAAAGTGACTTTAAATCAAAAGCAACAGAAGCAATTACAAAAGCTGTTGAAGAAACGACTCCTACTAGTAGTTCTACTATACCAATTGACCAAATGAAGACGACATTTTTATACTCTAAAAATGCAACATTTACACCTATGTCAGGTGGAGGCGAGAGAGTAATATTTGAATTAGGGCGACCTGTTGGGTACAACCTTTTGACTGACTTTAGTGGTTTAGAATATCGATTCTTTGGTGATTTTGCTCATTTAAGGTCTGAGCATATTTGCTATAGAATAAAACTTCTTCATAAGATTTTAGTTGAAAGAGTTGCTAGCTTTCCACAACGGCAAAAGCTAGGTTTGATTGAACAAGAAGATTTAGGTCTTTATGTCGAATTATTTGAGAACTTAGAAATCTGGATTCTTGTAAACTCTGAAGATGTAAAGAATCAAATAAAATCTTTTATCAATAGTGAGAGTATAAATAGAACTTTTGATATATTTACATTAAAAGATGTTTTGGACAGATCTGATATCTTAGGGTAATACATTAACCAAACCGACTCCCCTACTTCTTCACACAATCAATAACGACTTTCTCAAATGAACCATCTTTGTTGCCGACTGTTACAGTAATCTGAAGATCGTGAACCCGACCTGCTATGATAAAAGTCAAATGTTATTTATAGCCCAGTAGGTCAGGTCTTTCCGAGACCTGACATCTTTCAATCAACTAAAACATAAACTGACATCACCTGTCAGTCATCATGCCTATTTTAAAAGCATGTCAAAACTACGAAGATATTATTCTCAAGGAAATATTTACTTTGTTACCATTGTGACTTTTAATAGGTCGAATATTTTAGATAACCATCAAGAACTCTTTCTTGAATCCATGAAACATTTTAAAAATGTAATGAATTTTAAGATCATCGCTTATGTCATTTTGCCAAACCATATTCATCTGTTGATTGACCCTAAACAAAATAACCTTTCGATTATTATTCAAAAAATAAAATTATCATTTCATAAAAAATATAATTATTTTCGCAATACACCTGTAAAGAAAATTTGGCAATCTCGTTTTTGGGATCATGTTATAAGAAATGAGTCTGATTTAGCAAATCATTTTGATTATATTCATTATAATCCAGTTAAACATAGATATGTGCATAAACCTATTGAATGGAAATATTCATCATTTAATAATTTTTTTGAGAAAGGATATTATTCTGATGGATGGGGAGTAAATGAAAAATTATCATTTGATGGAAAATTTGGAGAGTAATTTAAAATAGGCAGGTCTCGGAAAGACCTGCCCTACAAGTTGTCTCTGCTGATGGATGGGGAGTAGTTGACGAATTGTATTTTGATGGAGAACATGGTGAATAAAATTTATCCCGTCAGGTCTCGGAAAGACCTGCCCTACTTCGTTTGTGAATGTAGGAGCCTAATAATATATATTACTAAAAAAATGTAGAAAAATAATCTACCTATCTTATCAATTATTTTGTATCTTGCTTCTTATGAAACAGAGATATGAACTTATGGCTCCGGCGGGGAATTTCCCCATGTTGGCTGCTGCTATACACGCAGGTGCCGATGCTGTCTATTTTGGGTTAAACATATTCTCGATGCGGGCAAACTCAAAAAATTTCAACATTGCAGACCTCGACGAAATGAGAGAGATGTGCAACGAGTCCGAACGTAATGTTAAATTGTATCTGACTCTTAACACGATTATTTACCCCGAAGAAATTGAACAACTCGAAGAAACGATTATTGCTGTCAAAGATAAAGTCGATGCTGTTATCTGTTGGGACAACGCTGTAATCATGCTTTGTAATAAGCATGATGTTCCGTTTTTTATCTCAACCCAAGCATCTGTTTCAAATAAACAATCAGCTGAGTTCTATAAATCATTCGGTGCAAAAAGAGTTGTACTTGCAAGAGAATTAAATTTAGAACAGATAAAAGAAATTTCAGAAGTCATCGAAATAGAATGTTTTGCCCATGGTGCTATGTGTGTTGCGGTTTCGGGGCGTTGTTTTATGTCGCAGATGACATCGAAAAAATCTGCTAACCGTGGTGAATGTCACCAGAATTGCCGTCGTAGTTATACTATAACCGACAGTTCTGGTAATGAGCTTGAAATTGAAAACTCACGGGTAATGTCGGCAAAAGATTTATGTACGCTAGAACTGATAGAGGATATGAAACAAGCCGGAATTTATAGTTATAAAATTGAAGGGCGGGGACGTGACCCAAGATACGTTGATGTTGTCACCAGAGTATATCGAAAAGCATTGGATAATCATCTTACCAAAGAAGAAGTGCAAGAAGGTATCAAAGAACTTGAAAAAGTTTTTAACCGTCAGTTCTCTACAGGTTTCTATTTGGGGAAACCGACCCAAGATGATTTCTCGACTGCTGAAAACAACGAGGCTACCGAGATAAAAATATTTATCGGGAAAGTTCAGAATTATTATCAGAAGATTGAAGTTGCCGAGATTAAGCTCAATGAAGATTTGAAAATTGGTGATCAAATTATAATTATCGGTAAAAAAACGGGACTAAAACGGATTTATATAGAATCAATGCAAATTGAATCTAAAAATGTTGCCGGTGCTTGCAAAGGGGATGAAGTAGGTATTAAAATATCTGATATTCGTAAAAATGATGAAGTATATATTGTCAAATCTAAGGATAAAACAAATAAAAGCGATTCTTTTGTACAATTAAAACAGTAAACTTGACAACTTGATACAAATAACTGTAATTATCACATAACAGAAGTAACGAAATATTTAAGCAGATAGGTAATACAGATGGCTGAAAAAGTACTTAACTCAATAGTCGCTCAAAGAATTGAAATATCTCCCAATTTAATAAAATTACGGGTTGTACCTGACGGATGGGAGCTTCCTGAATTTAAACCGGGGCAGTATGGCACCCTTGGTGTACCGGGGACATATCCACGCATTGCAAGTGCAACAGAAGAGGAATCCCCCCCAAAAGATTTAGAAAAATTTGTAATGCGGGCGTATTCGATAGCATCATCATCACGAACAAAAGAATATGTTGAGTTTTATATAGGGTTAGTACATTCCGGTTCATTGTCTTCACGGTTATTAAATCTGAAAGTTGGTGACAGATTATTTTTAGGACCAAAATTCAAAGGGATGTTTACCCTTTCACAAGTACCCGAAAATTTTAACGCAGTACTAATTGCGACAGGTACCGGTGTGGCACCATATATGAGCATGATCCGTACAGAAATTGCTCAAAAATTGAATCGTAAACTTGCGGTATTTCATGGTGCGTATCACACCGAAGATTTAGGCTATCATTCGGAATTAAGCACTCTTGCTGAAATGTCGGATGATTTTTTGTATGTTCCAATTTTGTCACATTCCAAAGACGAAGTTATGCCTTGGCATGGTGAAGAAGGTTTCGTGCAGAAACTTTGGGAAGGCGGACATCTTGAAAAAGCATGGGGAGTGAAACCAACACCTGAAAATACAAATGTCTTTTTATGCGGGAATCCGTTTATGATTAAAGATATGACTGCTCTTTTGGAAGCTGAAGGATTTGTACGTCATACTAAAAAACAGCATGGTACATTCCATATAGAGCAATATTATGTGAAAATAGATTAGTTTTGTATATAGGATTGCCAATTTTTGTAAAAAACTAAAATTATTTTGTACGATTTATCTTGACAGATTTAAAAAATTGTCGATATTATTAATGAAAGTACCGTCATTGGGACACGCCCTTATAAAGCAATGCGGTCTCGCCACCTTAAGTGACAAGGAGGACGGGCAACTTTCTACTAAAACTTAAAGCCCTTTTGAGTAATCAGAAGGGCTATTTTTTTAAAAAATATTTAGATTACAAAAATCATGGTTGTGGTTGATTAATTTGCTGTAATATTGATTGAGCCAACTTATTCTGTGGGTTGAGCTGTAAAGCTCTTTTGACAGCCAGATTGGCTTTTTGTATATTGCCATTTTGAAAATATGTCATCCCCAGTTTTAACACTACATTATCATCTAAGGGAAATTGTTTTTGAGCATCTAATAAAATAGAAATTGCTTCGTCAAAATTACTTTGCACAATTTCAGTTGTCGCATAGTTGACATAAGACTCAACAACATTTGGGTCGAGTTCAATTGCACGCTTGAAATTCATTTGTGCCTGCACATGGTTTCCTTTTCGTCCTTGTATTAACCCAAGATTGTTAAAGCCCCGGGCAAAAGTAGGGTCTATTTTGACAGATTTGATAAATTCCTGTTCAGCTAACCGTAAATTGTTTTGTTCAAGATAAGCATTGCCAATCAGGTGGTAATTCTCTGCTTTGACTCGTTGTTGGTTTAACTTGAGAATGTCATGATTGCTTTCAAACATGAGAGCTATAAATAGGCAACCGCCGATTATCAGAAGTTTGTAGTTTTTCTCAAGATATAGCTCTTTGGTTTTAAAAACAGCATACACAGCAAACAAGAGTAGAAACGGTATCATCGGCTGCCGAAATCTCGCACAGACAAAAAAGAGGATAAGTGAGCTGCTATATGCTAAAAGAAAGAGATATATTGGAAGGAATTTTTTCCATTGTGAAAATGAAAAGTAAATACCCACCAGAGCCAAGGGGAGAAGTAGTCCAAAGGGAAAATATATTATGCCCTGAAATAACAGTATGTTAAACAGGCTGCTGAATTCTTTGGAAAGATATATATCTTGATTGTTTGGAGTTTCATAGCCATTCAGAAGAAGACGTATTTTTTTTATAATAAGATTTGCAAATTTTGCCGGATGTTCTGCTATATCTTTAAACGTTTGGTCAAACCAGTAATCAGATACTTCAGACCTTTGTAATATTCTGCCTTTTGCTTTTTCTGCCTGTGCGATTGACTCGGTATATCCGCCCTCCCAGCTTTTATCTATCCCCGGCAGAGTTGCCGACCATCCGCTTGCCAGATGGTTATTGCCAATATAGAAATTGATACCTCCCTGCCATGCAATAAAAACAGGGTCACCCGAAACTTTATAATTTCGCAATGTCACCGGCAGTATAACAATAAAAGCGGATATGCCAATGACGACATAGTGTGCCAGTGCTTTTTTTATCCCGATTTGTTTTTTGAGAATAATTATAACCCATATAAAAAGAAATGGTCCGAAGAGCAATATATTAGGACGAGCTAATCCGGCTGCTCCAAGTAAGACCCCTATAATAAGAGGACTCATAAATGAGTTTGGTTTATATCTATATAACGCCCAAAGAAGTGTGACAGAAAAAAGAGTTATTAAAAATGTTATCAACAATGCTGCGTCATAGTAGATGAAAGTAGGGTATATGGCGGCAAGGAAGGCTGCGATGAGAGCAACTTTTCTTCGGAAGAGTCTTAGCCCTAAAAGGTATAAGAGAATTGGAAGCATTGACCCCAATATAATTTGTATGAGACGCATAGAGAAAAATGATCCATTTGTTGCTTTTGAGAGCATAGTGAGAAAATATGGATAAAGTGGAGCTCTGAAATATGGTTCTTTCGGTTCGTTGTCGGTTTTTATCTGTTCTACCAACTCGACATGATATTTTTCATCCATGACAGGATTTTTAAATAAGGGAGATGATGCTGTTTGGCTAAGATAAACTATACGAATAGAGAGTGCGGTTATAAAAAGCAGTAATAATATGAGTATTTCTTTTTTTCGTGTCATCAGATTCTTGTCATTTTCAATTTATTAAGGCTGTTTCTATTTAAAGATAAGCCAAATTATAGGTTCTTAAAAAAATATTTCAATTTTCTGAGTTTAATATACGTATAAGAGGTGTAAGATTACAAGTTTATTGATGTATTGTTCTGAATTTGTATCAAAACAGAAATTATAATACTTGTATAATTTGAAGAGAGCCACAGATTTACTACATGAAAAGTTTTTTTATATGTAGTGGTTTTCAGAAATGAAGGGACGTATTATTTTTTAAAAATAAAAAATACGAAAAAAACAGAAAAAAAGTCAAATTTAGTGCAATATTTAGTGCGAAAACAAAGGAAAAAGATAGTTTTTGCTATGTGTAAGTCATTGGTATATAAGAAAATGAAACTTTAACGCAAGAAAGTTACAATTTTTTAAAAAAAGGTCTTGACTTTAGTCTCGGCTGCGTATATACTCTGACTCTGCCAGCGAAAAGCAGGCAGTTTTTTTTGGCTTTGAAAGAAGCTAAACTGAAACAAATTGTTCTTTGACAACTAAATAGCTAAACGAAGTGAAGAGTTAAATATACAGACTCTGTTTTTGTCGCGGGTTCAATAAAATTGAATCCCCAAAATACAGTAAATCCTGAATAACATGATTTATATAATCGTGAGATTCGGGAAATCAATACAATCAAATTTCGTAAAAGAAAATTATATATATTTTACGGAGAGTTTGATCCTGGCTCAGAACGAACGTTGGCGGCGTGCTTAATACATGCAAGTCGTACGAGAAAGTCGGACTTCGGTCCGGCGAGTAAAGTGGCGAACGGGTGAGTAACACGTGGATAACTTGCCCCTGAATCTGGGATAATCAACCGAAAGGTCGTCTAATACCGGATAATATTATTTGAGGGCATCTTCAGATAATCAAAGGCGGAGCAATCTGCCGATCAGGGATAGGTCCGCGGTTCATTAGCTTGTTGGTGGGGTAATGGCCTACCAAGGCGACGATGAATAGCCGGCTTGAGAGAGTGAACGGCCACACTGGGACTGAGATACGGCCCAGACTCCTACGGGAGGCAGCAGTAGGGAATATTGCGCAATGGACGAAAGTCTGACGCAGCAACGCCGCGTGGGTGATGAAGCATCTTGGTGTGTAAAACCCTGTCAGCGGGGAAGAACCGTACAAGTAGTAACTGACTTGTGCCTGACGGTACCCGCAGAGGAAGTCCCGGCTAACTCCGTGCCAGCAGCCGCGGTAATACGGGGGGGACTAACGTTGTTCGGATTTACTGGGCGTAAAGGGTGCGTAGGCGGACCTTCAAGTCGGATGTGAAAACTATAGGCTCAACTTATAGCCTGCATTCGATACTGTCGGTCTTGAGTGAATTAGAGGAAAGCGGAATTCCAGGTGTAGCGGTGAAATGCGTAGATATCGGGAGGAACACCAGTAGCGAAGGCGGCTTTCTGGGATTATACTGACGCTGAAGCACGAAGGCTAGGGGAGCAAACAGGATTAGATACCCTGGTAGTCCTAGCGGTAAACGATGGGCACTAGGTGTCGGGAGGCGTTGACCCTCTCGGTGCCGCAGCTAACGCATTAAGTGCCCCGCCTGGGGAGTACGATCGCAAGATTGAAACTCAAAGGAATTGACGGGGGCCCGCACAAGCGGTGGAGTATGTGGTTTAATTCGAGGCAACGCGAAGAACCTTACCTGGATTTGACATGTTTAGGACCGACTGTGAAAGCAGTCTTTCCCTTCGGGGACCTTTGCACAGGTGCTGCATGGCTGTCGTCAGCTCGTGCCGTGAGGTGTTGGGTTAAGTCCCGCAACGAGCGCAACCCCTATCTATAGTTGCCATCAGATAATGCTGGGGACTCTATAGAGACTGCCGGTGACAAACCGGAGGAAGGTGGGGACGACGTCAAGTCCTCATGGCCCTTACATCCAGGGCTACACACGTACTACAATGGCCGGTACAATAGGAAGCAATATCGCGAGATGGAGCCAATCCCCAAAACCGGTCTCAGTTCAGATTGCAGTCTGCAACTCGACTGCATGAAGGTGGAATCGCTAGTAATCGCTGATCAGCAGGCAGCGGTGAATACGTTCCCGGGCCTTGTACACACCGCCCGTCAAGCCACGGGAGTTGGGAGTACCCGAAGTCATTTGGTCAACCGCAAGGAGACCGGTGCCTAAGGTAATACCAGCGACTGGGGCTAAGTCGTAACAAGGTAGCCGTAGCGGAAGCTGTGGCTGGATCACCTCCTTTCTAAGGAGTAGGTGTTATAACATTTGAGTGTTATATATCTTAGTCAATCGACAATTTCAGACCAAGTCTGTTAACTCTTGCTTCGTAGCTATTTATAATATAAATTTCGAGTCGCTTTATCTAAGGTAAGCGTGAAAAACCTTGGGCCTGTAGCTCAGTTGGTTAGAGCGCACGCCTGATAAGCGTGAGGTCGATGGTTCAACTCCATCCAGGCCCATTAAATAACTCGGGGATGTAGCTCAGTTGGGAGAGCGGCGGCTTTGCAAGCCGTAGGTCAGGGGTTCGAGACCCCTCATCTCCAAATGACGATAATTTGAACGAAAGTTCATTTTTATATAAGACAGCATTGCTGTCGAATGTTCTTTGACAACTTCATAGTTTTTTATTAACAAATTTTTTATGTGATCAAGTGTAATTTAATTGATATGTAAATTGTATCTTCCAACTGGTTGTAATACAGTTGAGATGCTCTCAAGTAAGTTTTTTGGTTAAGCTACTAAGAGCATACGGTGGATGCCTTAGATCGGAAGAGCGTCGTGTAGGGAAAGAGTGTAGATCTCGGTGGTCGCCGTATCATTAAAAAAAAAAAAAAAGAAAAAGAAAA
>CAJVYT010000058.1 GCA_913009765.1 uncultured candidate division Zixibacteria bacterium | reverse complement strand
AATGATACGGCGACCACCGAGATCTACACTCTTTCCCTACACGACGCTCTTCCGATCTATTGGTGCCAGGGCTTGGTTTGATTGCTATGGCTGGTTATAAATTATTACCCGCTGTACAAATGCTCTATAGCCAGCTATCCACCCTTCAAACATCACGCTATGTACTCGATGAAATTTACGATGAATTTCGTGAAGCAGAAGAAGGAAAGGCCGAAGTCTCTGTCGGAAGGCAGAATGTGGTAAGGGCTAACACGTTACCCTTTAAAAAAAGTATAAAATTACAGGATATATCCTTCACATATCAGTCAGGCCAAAAAGAAGTACTGAAAAATGTGAATTTGGCCATACAAAGAAATACATCTATCGCCTTTATTGGCGAGACGGGATCAGGAAAGTCCACCCTTGTTGATTTAATTCTTGGCCTGCATCAGCCGACGAAAGGTGAAATACTTGTTGATGATGTAGCAATTGATACAAAAGAGAAAATACGATTGTGGCAAGACAAAATTGGTTATGTACCCCAGGACATATTCCTTGCCGATGATACGATTGCCCTCAATATTGCCTTCGGTATTCCGGATGAAGATATAAAACATGACCGTATACGTGAAGTCGCCGCCATGGCACAGATTGCGGATTTTATTGAAAAAGAATTACCGAAAAAATACCAGACAGAAGTGGGGGAACGGGGTGTGCGGCTATCGGGTGGGCAGCGGCAGAGAATTGCGCTGGCAAGGGCGCTTTATCATGAGCCTGAGATGCTTCTTCTTGATGAAGCAACTTCAGCACTGGATAATGAAACGGAAGAGCGATTTATGGAAATTATTTATGGTTTGGTTGGAAAATATACCGTGATAATGGTGGCGCATAGGCTGAGTACGATTCAGCGAGCAGATGTACATTTCCTCGTTGAACAAGGGAAGGCTCTCTGTGTTAGTCAACCAAATTGACACTGAATGAGTAAGATTTATGTACATATAGGGCTGCCAAAAACTGCTACGACAACCTTGCAGTCACAGTTCTATCCAAGGCTACCTGTAAAAAAAGTAGATTATCTAGGGGTTTATCAGCCCAGGGGTTCAAAGAAAAGTACATTTTTTGATTGTTTTATCCAGGCAGTGAATGAAGGTGATGTAGAAAAAGTAAGAAGGAAAATCGAAAAAAAGTTGGAAGATAAAAGATCCCTATTAATTTCTGAGGAATTAATAGTGGTCTCTGAACCCCAGATAGATTGGAGAGGGAAATTAAAAAACCTCTCAGAAATCCTGTCTGGTTTTGATTATCATATAATTGTAACTGTGAGAGAACCAGTCAGTGCAATGTATTCATTCTATGTAGAGCTATATTCCTTTTTTGAGAAAACAAAAATGAGTTTTACTGATATCGTTACCAATCATCCCAGTATGGAGATCTATCATTATAATAAGCTATTCAATCACCTATTTTCATTCTTTGATAGTGATAGAGTCTACGTGGTTAAATTTGAGGATATTATTAAAGGAAATATAGATAGTCTGCAAGATTTAATAGTTCCCCAGAGTGAAGTAAATTATCGCTTAGGGGGGGTAAAAGTTACAAACTTTAAAAAAAGTAATCATAAATATGTTTTCACAGGTAATAATATTACTTCTATGGATTTGGTAAGAAAATCATTTAAAGTGATAGGGTTGCAAGATAATAATTTACTTCGTAAAACTAAGGGCGCGTTTTCGCCAATAATTAAATTGTTTGATAGTATTACTGTCAAAGAGATTCGTGTACAAAAGCCGCTAATGGAAGAGATTGAAGACCTTAGAAAGAGTTTAAAGAGTGAAATAATCTTTCTTAAAGAAAGATATGGAATAGACTACCTGTAGTACATATGAAATCAATAATCAAATATTTAGTTAATAGATTTGAAAGATTATTCTTGGATTTTTACCACGTAAAAGGAAAAAAATACTGCCCTCTTTGTGAAAAAAAAGTAACATCATTCAATCCAATTCCAGCAGATTTCCTGGAAAAATGGCAGTACTACCGGTTTGAATATAACCCCTTGCGCTTTGAAACACTGAATATTGCAAACTACAGTTGCCCTTTTTGCGGGGCAAGTGACAGAGACCGGTTATATGCGCTGTATTTTAAGCAGTATTTAAAGAACTTCTCAAAACAAAATAGGCTGAAACTTCTGGACATTGCACCAGTCTTTTCCCTTTCAAAATGGCTAAAGAAGAGGCCGGAAATAGAATATCGCTCTGCTGATCAGAGTGGTCCGATGGCTGATGATAAAATCGATATTATGGACATGAACATTTATCCAGATGAAAACTTCGATTTTGTCCTCTGTTCACATGTACTCGAACATGTAAAAGATGACAAGCAAGCTATTAAAGAGATTTTTCGGATTCTAAAAAGAGGTGGTGCGGGGATACTTATGGTACCTATACACCTAGATTTGCAAGAAATAATTGAGGATCCTGAATTAGAAGATGAAAGTGAACGATGGAGAAGGTTCGGACAAGATGATCATATACGCTTATATTCAAAGAAGGGGTTTCATCAACTCCTGATCGATAGCGGCTTTACACCAACAGAACTGACATCCAGCGATTTTGCAGAGGATGATTTTTTAAGGTGCGGGATACGACATGAATCAGTACTCTATATTGTGACAAAAAAATAGTATGGATAGCTTAATTATAATTGGCGCATCAGGCCACGCTAAAGTCATCGCCGACCTGATCAGAGCCGAAAACAGGTTTGTAATTGCCGGATTTATAGATACGTTACAGACAGATAGAACAGGTGATGAGTTTTGCGCCTCGGTAATTCTTTAAATTATAACAATCTAGTGACCTGAGACATGAAAACACTGGTAATTACTGATAATCCCTATGCTTTAGAGATGTCCATTGAACTAAATAGTAAATATGGGGGTGTTGAAATATTTCAATCGCCAAATGGAATGTTAGAAGGAATACCAAGACTGGATATTTCAAAAAAAGCTAATGAAATAAAAAAAAATTATAGTTTGGCGATATCAATACATTGTAAACAATTTTTTCCATCTCATTTAGTAAATAATATCCGATGTATAAATGTTCATCCTGGGTACAATCCTTATAATCGGGGTTGGTATCCACAAGTATTTTCCATATTAAATGGGTTGAAATCAGGTGTGACAATACATGAAATGGACGAGAAACTTGATCATGGCCCTATTATTGTCCAGAAAGAATACAAGATTGAATCATGGGATACATCAGGTACAGCATATGAAAAAATAATGAAGCTTGAAAGAGAACTTGTTTTTGAGCACTTTCTTTCAATACGTGATAATAAATATAAGGCTGTTTTGCCATGTAAAGAAGGGAATATAAATATCAGTAAGGATTTTGAGAAAATTAAATGTTTAAGTCTTGATGAGCATGGACGGTTCGGTGATTTTCTTAACCGATTGCGTGCGTTAACTCACGGCGGCTATAAAAATGCGTACTACATAGACGAGACGGGAAAAAAAATCTATGTACGTATCATCCTGGAACCAAATGAAAAATAACCCGAGTCTGTGATAATTAGTTAGCAGCTAAATATAAAAATTAATGGAAAAAAACATAAAGCTAGCAATCCTTGGTGGTCAATCTAATTTTATCTCACCTTTACATGTTGGGTGTCCGAATATCGGTGACCGTGAAGCATTTATGCGCAGGGTTGAGGAAATCCTGGATCGACGCTGGCTGACTAATTCCGGACCGGTGGTGACAGAGTTTGAAGAAAAACTGGCTGAGCAGCTACAGGTCAGTGATGTCATTGCAGTCTGCAATGCAACAGTCGGTCTTGAGCTTGCGACACGGGCACTGGGCATGTCAGGTGAAGTGATTGTTCCATCCTATACTTTTATCGCCACCGCCCATGCCTTGCAATGGCAGGAGATAAGCCCTGTATTTGCTGATATCGGGAAGCGCGACCACAATATTGATCCTCTCGCGATTGAGGCGCTGATTACAGAAAAAACAAGCGGGATACTGGCTGTACACTGCTGGGGCCGGCCGGTCGATATCGAGGCACTGAATGTTGTCGCAAAGCAGCTTAGTCTAAAACTGTTGTTTGATGCCTCGCATGCCTTTGCCTGCGAACATGATGGCCAGCCAATTGGTGGTTTTGGCGAGGCAGAAGTCTTCAGCTTCCACGCAACAAAATTTATCAATGCACTGGAAGGCGGATGTATCAGTACAAAAAATTCAGGCCTTGCCGAAGAACTTCGTTACATGCGGAACTTTGGTTTTCGTGGCTATGATGATGTTGGTTTTCTCGGTGTGAATGGCAAGATGAATGAAATCAGCGCAGCGATGGGGCTTACCAATCTTGAATCACTGGATCGCCTGCTAGCCGTGAATAAGGAAAATTACGAGGCCTATATTGAGGCGTTTACTGACTTCCCCGGGCTAAATTTTTTACCTGTTCCGAAAGAGGATGTTTTCAACTACCAGTATGTGGTGGCAGAAATTGATGCGCATGAGTGTCCGCTCACTCGCGATGAATTGATGGATGTACTGTGGGCAGAAAATATTTTCATGCGCCGGTATTTTTATCCCGGCTGTCACCGTATGGAACCCTACC
Organism: uncultured candidate division Zixibacteria bacterium; assembly: GCA_913009765.1. Next base: position 9,943 of record CAJVYT010000058.1, on the reverse strand, counting down.
GGTCTCAATCAGCAGGGGCAGGCAATCACTTGCCAAGGACTGAGGCCGTTTGTGACCGGGTGCTGCTTTTCCCGACAGGGGAAACCATAAACAGGGATATTATAAAGAAAATTTCTGAGATCATGTTCCATGCCATTGACCGTTCAAAACAAGTCCGTGCAGCGCTATTAAACAGAAAAAATAACCTGTGACAGGCTCACCCTTAGTTACCCTTTTCATCCCGGTTTACAATACCCGTCCCTACGTTAAGGAATGCCTGGACAGTGTGCTGGGCCAGAAAGGTGATTACGAAATAGAGATTATCGTCATTGATGATACCTCACCGGATCGCAGTGGTGAACTTGTAGAAGACTATACAGACGACCCCAGACTGAAATTTGTTCAACATGATAAAAACAGGGGCTTGGTGGATACCTGGAACGAGGGGTTTCAGATGGCTTGTGGAAAATACATTGCTCGTATTGATTCCGATGACAGGCTCAGGAGTGACTTTCTAAAGAAAACCGTCCCCGTACTTGAAAACCACCCTGAAGTCGGGCTGGTGTATGGTGATATCGCATTAATTGATTCATCCGGCAGGATTACTTCAGAAAAAAATAATGTAAACAGAGGTGAGCAGCCGTTAACCGGTAATGAACTGAAAGCCATCCTGACCAGTAATTATATCCCGGCACCAACGGTACTGGCACGGCGTGAAGCTTGGATGTTATCCATCCCCATGCCGGACTGGCTGGGTTTCTGCGACTGGTATCAGTCAGTAAAGATGGCACAGCAATGGGATTTTTCCTATGTGGATGACGTGATTGCCGAATACCGCGTTCATAAAGGTAACATGCATTCCGGTATGATACTTGATCGTAGTGGTGAGGAAACAACTTTCCGGGTGATTAGGGACGTATTTGAAAATAAAAAAAATCGTTTTTCAAAGACAGAGCGTAAATCGATTCTTGCTGAAAATTATAAGCACTATGGCAACTGCTACTTTGGTGCAGGAATGTTGAAGGATGCGAGAAAGTGTTATCGGCAAGCCTTGCTGAATGGGGCCGGATTGAATCCGACTTTCAGGCGATGGATCGCAAGTTTTCTACCAAAAAAAGCTTATAGCTCGACCAAAAAGTTTCTCGGTAAATGTTGAAATAACAACGTGTATATTGTGAGGCAATTCTTCTACTATTGGCATAAGTTGATTTCCTACTTGCCGTCATGGGCAGGAAAATATTATCTGCTTGTACTTTCCTTTTTATGTAGAAACCTGTTTAAAGGGAGAATTGTCAAACAGATACGAAATAGTGTGAATTCTGTCAATTGGTCAGAAATAATATTTCCACCAATTCAGGTAATTGTAGGAAGAAATTCTACAATTAAATTGATCCCGCATCTTGGTGAGTTTGACGGTGATGCGTTGTTCACTCGCAAGCTTCAGTACGAGAAAGCCGTCTTCGCCTGGCTGGAAGAGAACTGTATTGACCGCTATGACCTGGTAATTGAAATTGGTGCGAATGTAGGAGTTTATACCTGCTTTCTGGGGAAGCTGTTAGCTGAGAATGGTAAAAAACTGATTGAATTTGAACCTTCACCTACTGCTTACTCACGTTTGCATGGGAATCTTCAGGCAAACAAGTTAGACAGTTCCCTGGCATTCCCAGCTGCAGTAGCCGATACACCTGGGCGGGTAACTTTATACGAACCAGAGGGTCATCTTACCAATGGTTCACTCGATCAGGGATTTGCCGGATATTTTTCTGACCAGATTAAAGAAACGATAGTCCCAGCTGTAGATTCAATTTTCCTGGAAAGTCTCGTCAACGATGACGACAAAGTGTTGCTGAAAATTGATGTTGAGGGTTATGAACCTACCTTACTCAAAAGCCTTGAACAATTTATTAACAGTCACCAGCCAGATATCCTAATTGAAGTATTGAATGAGACGGAAGAAAAGATACGTGACTGGTTAGTTGGGCAGTCATATAAAACCAGTCTGATAACAGATCATAGGCTTGAGATGAAACAGTTAAGTGCTCATAACAATCAGCGGGATTGGCTGTTTGAATACGTACATACCAATTTATGACATCATTGCTCCAAAATACCATGTTAGTTAAGTTTCTGATGTTCTATGCCTTGTCGCCATCTTTTGTTCGCAGCAGACTTGGCTATCGTATCCTCAGCAGACTTGCTCGCAACGCTAAGATGCCGGAATATCTTACTGGGAATATGGGTATCTCTTCACGATTGCGGTGTCTCATCCCATCAAATGATGGCTTGCTGCTTTTTGGTCGCCCAAAGGATTACTGTGGTGAAAGAGGCGCACTGGAAGTTTGTGGGGTATTAAGCAAACATTCCAATAGCTTTATTGATATAGGTTCGCATAAAGGATATTTCAGTTTTTTTGTCAGGGCCAGTGTAGGCAACGAGTTACCTATTTACCTGTTTGAACCAGATGACAAACTGTATAGGATACTCGATGAAAATATCCACCGTAATAACCATGATCGAATGATGATGCCTTTTAAAAAGGCAGTGGGTTCGTTCAATGGTAATGCAGTTTTTTACAGGAACTTGACTAGCTCATTGTCTGGCAGTCTCAAAGATGATTTTAAAGACAATCATGAAACCATTGAATCGGAAGTTTTCGTCTGTTCCTATCATAGCTTCGCGCAAGAAGTGGGCATACAGAATGCCTGTGTAAAAGTCGATATAGAAAACTCCGAGTTTGACTTTCTGGAAGGTGCTATTGAAAGTATTAGAACTATAAAGTTCCTTATCATGGAAGTGCTGGGGCCAGCAGTTCAACAAGGGTTTATAAAGAAGATGATCGAAGCAGGTGGCTTTAATACATATTATATCGATGACTACGATCTACGGCATTCTTCGGATGGATCCTTCGAGTATCATTCTCCTCAGTACAACTGGCTATTTTGTCGTGAAAGCCCTGATTCCCTTCGCCGTACACTTGCAGGTAATAGAAAACTGAAGGTATATGATCAGTAACGCCGATTCATAGACGTGAAAATCCTCCATATCCCTTTTGGTTATTTTCCTGATGTATGTGGCGGCACAGAAGTTTATGTTTCAGCCTTGTCTCGTGAGTTAACTAAGCTCGGTCACCAGGTTACTGTTGCTGCACCGGCTGGAAAGCTTGATCAGTACATTTATGATGATACGCAGGTTTATCGTTACCCTGTTAACTGTGAATTATCTGATAGCAGCAGAAATGGCGCAGGTGACCCAGTCGCAGCTGCCTATGTGGGTGAAATCCTTGACCAGATAAAACCGGATATTGTGCATTGTCATGCGCTGACATCAGGAGTCTCGTTACTTGTTTTGAGAGAGGCAAAAAAACGTAACATTAAAACTGTGCTGACCTATCATACTCCTACCGTTAGCTGTGTGCAGGGTACACTATTATATAAAGGGCAGGACGTCTGTGACGGAGTCATGGATGAAACACGCTGTACAACGTGCAGTCTGTATTGCCTTGGATTACCGGAGTCTGTAGCGGGGGGGCTGGCACACATACCTGAATGGTTTGGCAGGCTAGTTGCACGATCTGGTATCAGGGGACGCTGGCTGACCGCATTGCGACGTAAGGAAATGATTGGTCTCAGGCATAAGACAGTGCGTAAAGTTTTCACTGAAGTCGATCATATGATAGCGCTGTGTGATTGGTCAGAGCAACTGCTGAAGCGAAACAATCTGGGTGTAGGGAAAACAACAGTCATCCGGCATGGGTTGCCTCACGAAGTCAAAAATCGCCTAACTCAACAAGTCCAGCAAATTACTGTCCCTGATGTATTTAGTGAAAAAGAACCTCTCAGGCTTTTGTATCTTGGCAGAATATCACCGGAAAAGGGCATCGATATTATTGTTGCAGCGATGAATAAATTGCCAGCAAGTGTATCTGTGACACTGGATATTTTTGGTTTGCAGCAAGATGAAGGAAAATTCGTGAAAGGAGTAATCAGGCAGATCGAGAACGACTCGCGCATTACTCCGCACCCACCTGTTTCACCGGTTGAAGTAATTCCCTTGATGCGAGGCTTTCATGTGCTGATGGTTCCGTCACAATGGCTGGAGACTGGGCCCTTCGTGGTGTTAGAGGCATTGGCAGCGAAGACACCGGTGGTCGGCAGCAGGATTGGGGGGATCTCTGAGCATATAACAGATGGGAAAGAGGGTTATTTAGTTGACGACTTTCAGAGCATTAAATCATGGAGTGATATTTTTCTATTGATGGTAAATACATCAGGGAAGATTACAAAAATGCGATCGCACATAAAAAAGCCATTTAATTTCCGTTTTATTGCAGAAAAGCATGTAAACATATATGAAAAACTTAGTAGTGAAAAAATACAGCAGACAATAAATCTAAAGGTAGAATAGTGGAAATTAATAAATTAAATGAAGTAGAATTTCAACGTAATTACTACGCAAAAACTGCAAACAAATATGATGATATGCATCTAGGTGGGACAGATAGAGGTGAACATTTTTTTGCCTTGTCATTTATGCTGTCTGCAATAGATTACTTTAATATAAATTCGATATTAGACATTGGTGCTGGTACAGGTAGGGCAATTGAATACATAAAAAAGCACAAGCCAGATATACGTATTGTTGGGATCGAACCTGTTCATGAGTTGCGATTGATTGGATATAGCAAAAATTTGTCTGAAAACGAACTTGTTGATGGTGATGCTACGAATCTTCAATTTGCAAATGGTGAATTTGACTTAGTGTGCGAATTTGGTGTTTTACACCATATTAAATTTCCTGAACAGGCTGTTTCTGAAATGTTAAGAGTTACAAATAAATTAATATTTATCTCAGATTCAAATAATTTTGGCCAAGGTTCATTTGTAGTAAGATTTATAAAACAATTGCTAAATACTTTTGGCCTTTGGCGGGTCGCAGACTTTATAAAAACAAGAGGGAAAGGCTTTACTGTTTCTAAAGGCGATGGTTTAGCATATTCGTATTCTGTGTTTAATAATTACAATTTAATAGAATCCAATTGTAGAAAAATTCATTTATTAAATACAGTTGATGGTCATATAAACCCGTATAGAACGGCCAGCCATATAGCATTGCTTGGTGTGAAATGAGGCTTGAAGAAATAGAAAAACTTAAGCGAGAGCTTAATGGAAATGTGCAACATTTAATGAGCGCACTTCATAAACAAGAATTAAATCCCATGTCGCTTTATAAATCGAGAATTCCCAGTAGAATTAAATTTTTAATATCGCCCATAATTTTCCCTTTCTTCTCGTATCTAAATAAAAGAAATTTCAATTTTAATCTCGGAATTAAAAATTACATGATTGGTGTTGGCCATAGGTTTCAGTATGAGTTTATGAAAAACAAGCTCCTTACATCTATTAGCTCAAATAATGAACTGTGTCTCCTACTCCCTGGTACACAGTTCAATAGTAAAGAATGTCGCGACTGGTTAAGTTGTAATCGTGCTGGTTGTGTTCACCTAATGGATATATTTGATTGGAACGAGGGTTTTGAAAATGCATCGGAGATTCTTACCAAATGGTATGGAACCGATATTGAGTTTAATCATGGAGCATTGGATCAGTTGCCATTTGATGGTGAGACAGTTGATGTGATAGAAACACGTGCTGTTTTGGAGCATGTAGGGAATATGAATGCTTCAGTTAAGGAGATGGCCCGGGTGCTTAAAACTGATGGTATAGCATTTCACTCATTTGGACCACTATACTTTTCTTTCGGTGGCGACCATACCATAAGTTCTTATGGTACCGCTTTTGGGTTTGATCACTTATTACTTGATGATAAGGAATATTATCTTAAAATTCATGATGAGTCTTTCTACGGTGGGCTAGGTAAAGTAATTGCGGATTCACGATTTTGGGCAATACAAGGGATCTTCTCATACCTAAAAGTAATCGATTATCTGAATTATTTTAAATCATATTTCGACATTCTATATTGCCTCGTTTCGGTAAGCTCAGAAGCATTACTATTCAAAAAAAACTATCCAGAAAAGTGGGAGCAATTGAAATCTGCAGGGCTAGGTGAGCAAGATCTCCTGATTGATGGAATTCAGGTAATACTAAAAAAGAAGTGAAATGTATCACAAGTGATTTGTGCGTAATATTGTTGAAAACACATCAGGATTAATTAAGTAGGCAGATTATAAGTAACGTGTATATAGTTTGTTTACTAGGATGGATATCATTTTCTTAATTCAGGCGTAGTGAAAGTGCTTTTACTGTTGAAGAGATATTATCAGATAGAAAAACTAGAGAAGTAGGGAATTGAAAAAAGTTATCTATCTACAGTTCACAAACCCCGGTGCATATCCACCATTGATTCATAGCTCAAATATATTACTTGATGCTGGGTGGCTGGTTTTATTACTAGGTGTTCATCCAAAAGGCGAATCGAATAATATTGTCATGCCTGAAAAGCAGGGATGTGAAACACGGTTACTCAACTGGGTGGCTCCAGGGATGCGACAGAAGCTTCATTTTCTTCGATTTATACTGTGGACTATCTTTGTCAGTATTCGTGAGAGAGCAGACCTTATTTATTGCTCTGACCCATTCTCTACACCATCCGGAGTGCTGTTAAGAAAAATGGGTTTTCGGGTGATCTACCATGAGCATGATAGCCCGAATCCGGGAGAGGAGGATAAACTGCCGACTCTGATTGTATGGGCCAGGCGTAAACTCTTGTGTGATGCATCTTTGGTGATTTTCCCCAATGAGCTTCGATTAAAACGGGCGTTGAATTGGTCAGGTTCAGATGCGCTGGCAGAGGTGGTGTGGAATTGTCCATCGGTAAAAGAATTGAGGGTAGTAGATGATACTAATTCTAATAATGTAGATGAAAGCAAACCATTACGACTTTATTACCACGGTACCCTGGTGCCTGACAGGCTTCCTTTGACTATTCTGGATGGTATCTCAATCTGTAATTCTAAGGTTGAACTGACATTGGTCGGTTATACCACGATTGGTAGTAATTGTTATGACGAAATACTGAAGGGGTATGCTGGCGAGCTTGGTATAGGTGATTGTCTACATTTTAAAGGAACATTACCTACACGCAATGATGTAATGATCGAATGCCGAAAGCATGACGTTGGAATTGTTCTGTTTACAGGAGAAGGTTGGGAAATCTATGCTACCGAAATGGCAGGTGCATCCAACAAGCCTTTTGACTATCTGTCACAGGGAATAGCTGTTCTCGTGCCTGATCTTCCTGCATGGAAGAATCTATATACTAATAATAACTGTGCTATTGAAGCGAATCCGGATGATGTTGAATCACTTGCAGAATTGTTTGACTGGCTCACCCGAAACAGAAAGGAAGTTCAGGAGATGGGGCGAAAAGGAAGAGGGCTGATAGAAACAAAATGGAACTACGAAAAACAATTTCTGCCTGTTCTCGCGTGGATTGAATCAGATAAGTAGGTTGTAGGAAAAGATTGAAGTTTGTTTTTTTAACATCAGGTAGATTCCATGTATTTGATCAGGTGCGTGAACTTATAAAACTCGGTCATGAGGTAAAGCTCTATACACTTGTATCGCCAAGACGAGCGGTCCAATTTGGTGTTCCAAAAACATCTGTTGTATGGATGGCTCCCAAAATTCCTTTTCAAACGATGTTATTTCTACTTTTAAAAAAGACGGAAAAGAAACAGAAGGCATATCGTTTGGTGAATACAGCCCTGGATAAAAAAATGGCTAGAATAATGCCTGAATGTGACGTATTCATCAGCATGTCAGGCATGTGTATAAATTCACTCAGGGCGGCTAAGTCAAAAAATATACTAACGATATTGCAGCGATCTAGCAGGCATATTGAGTCGCAGGCAGAAATTTTGCGAGAGTTTCCAGGTAGTGAGCAGGTAGATTCGTGGGTGATTGATCAGGAAATTGCAGAATATGATGAGACAGATTTTATTACAGTCTTGTCCCAACACTCGGTTGATAGTTTTCTTGAGCGTGGGTTTTCAAAGAAAAAGATATTCAAGTTAATGCCAGGAGTAGATTTGACACAGTTTTCCGTAAGTGCAGCTAAAAACATACATCCACCGACAATAATATATACAGGTGTATGGTGTACCCGGAAAGGCAGTGATCTACTGGTTGAGGCATGGCGTAGTCTAAGAAACACATGTTTGTCGAATTTACAACTTTTACATGTTGGTAGCCAGGGAGATCTTTTATTGCCTGATGACGATGGATTCGTACATGTAGACCACGTTGATCAGGCAGTGCTTCCAGATTACTACAAAAGAGCTGATGTTTTCTGTTTGCCATCACGTGAGGATGGATTCGGAGTGGTTTTAATACAGGCTGTTTCTTGTGGCTTACGACTGGTTTGCTCGGATAGGACTGGTGGGCCAGATATCCTCGAAGTGCTAGGTAATCGTAATATGGTGAAAATTTTCAAAACAGAGAATATTGATGAGCTAACTAGTGCATTGGAAAAGACACTTAAAGATTCACTAAAAGACAAGACGAATAGAAATTTCCCTGAAGATAAATATTTCAGGTTCTCGTGGGAAACACATGCCAGGGATCTGGTTTGTTTTGTGGATAACCAGATGAGTACTGGGGGTTAAAATAATGCCTACAGATAAAGATTTCTTAAAAAATCTGGTCGGCAAAATGCTTCAAAAAATTCCATCTAAAATACCCGGACGACAAAGGTTTACTCGATTTCTTACAAAGCCGATTATTGACAACAGGCCAGCCTTATTTGAGGCAAATGGTTTATATTTTTGTGTCCCTTCTCTGAAAGAGCCTATCGCTTTTAGTTTATGGTCATCTGGTGCTTATGAACCTGAAGTACAAGAACTGATTCTTTCTCACTGGAAGGAAAATACATGGTTCATAGACGTGGGTGCAAATGTTGGTGCTATTTCTATACCACTATCAAAATTGAAACCAGGTAGCAGAGTTCTCGGAATTGAGGCGTCACCCTCTATATTTCCCTATCTCAAGGAAAATGTATCGAGGAATCAATGTGAGAACATGACCATTGTTCAGTGTGCTGTCTGTGATGAAGAAGGGGTGATGCTAGATTTTAATGAAGCACCGGAGTCAAAGTTTGGTATGGGCTCACTTGGTACTTCATTCGGCAAACCTTCTATTCAGGTTAAAGGCCATACTCTAGATACGATTCTGGCAGATTTTGGAACTCCTGACGTATCTGTCATGAAAGTTGATGTAGAAGGGTTCGAATCAGCAGTTTTTCTGGGGGCTAAAGAATTATTGAAGGAACAGAAGCCCAGAATCATATTTGAGTTCTGTGATTGGGCAGAAGAGAATTCTGGTCGGTTCAATATTGGTGAGAGTCAGAAAATACTTAGGGAAGCTGGTTATGAAATTTATCTATCTAGTTCAGATGGAATAATTCGACTCACTGATGTTATTAAAGGCGGGTATGAAAACCTTATTGCTTTTCCAAGAAATTAACTTGTATAGATGGGATATGGATTAGATGTATCTTCAACATCAAAGGAACAACTATAGCATCGGATTGATCTATGCTGATTTACTGATCTATTTAGAGGCAAAAATGTGAATAAACAAAATAGGAATGAAGCTGCGTTACTAGGGCATTGTGTTGATATCTGGGATTTCCTTATGTTTCGTTATAAAAATCCTCATAGTTGGACAAAATTCAGGCAAATTAAGGCTGTTGCAAAATTATCTGGCGCTACCCGAATGTTGGAAACTGGTACTTATCGCGGTGTTACAACACGCCGCTGTGCAAAATATTTTGAAAAAATATGGAAGATCGGAAGAGCACACGTCTGAACTCCAGTCACACTGATATATCTCGTATGCCGTCTTCTGCTTGAAAAAAAAAAAAAAAAAAAAACAAAACAAATAAAAAATAAAAAAAATAAATAAAGAAAAAAAAAAAAAAGAAAAAAAAAAAAAAAAAGAAAGAA
>CAJVYT010000057.1 GCA_913009765.1 uncultured candidate division Zixibacteria bacterium | reverse complement strand
TGTTCTCATGTTAATCTGCTTCGCGATTATTGACTAGTTCTTACTCCTACTCTTCTCTCTTTTTTTTTCTTTTCTTTTTTTTTCTCTGTCTCTTTCTCTTTTTCTTTTTTTTTTAATGATACGGCGACCACCGAGATCTACACTCTTTCCCTACACGACGCTCTTCCGATCTTTCAGTAATTTCCGGTTCATCATCAACGATGAAAATCTTGGCTGTATTTAAGTCAAGTTTATATGACATAACTTAGTAATTTCTTTCTTTTTAGTGTCTGCAAACTATATCGACTTCTTTATTAAAAACCTTAATCAACTTGAACAGTTTCAAGAATCAATGTTGTTAAACTTATAAGCTGTTGATTGGCAAATGGTTTACATATAAAAGAGGTTCCCCCCTTGGCAAACGCTCTTCCTTTATCTTCACCGGCAGATTGCCCGGTTAAAAAGACAATCGGGATTTCACGTAATTCAGGATAATTTTTTATTTTTTCTGTTGTTTCATAGCCATCTTGTTCCGGCATACTAATATCCATAAAAATGAGATGCGGTTTATTCTCTAAAGCCATTTTTTCGCCATCAAGACCATTATTCGCAGTATAAACAGTATACCCTTCTTTTGACAAGAGAGTCTGAATCAAACCGGTAATTACCTCATCATCATCTATTATCAAAATACGTTTTTGTTTCGCTTCATTAGCAGTCATACTTTCCCCCTTATCTACAAGGAACATTGATACTTACTATCATCATTAATAAGTATCGACATATTGCTGTAAACAGTTAACAGTAAATTAACTATATCTTTCATAATGATTTAGCTCTTTTTAATTGCAAAATCGGCTGAAAAATCCTATTCTGTCGGTATGAATCAGTCTGAGAAACATAAAATAATTGTCCGAAACCGTAAGGCAAGACATGATTACGAAATCACCGCTACTCTTGAGGTCGGAATTTCTCTTTTGGGAAGTGAAGTTAAATCTATGCGTGACGGTAAAGTTAATATCAGTGATGCCTATGCAGAAATTAACAATGGAGAAGTTTTGCTGAAAAATCTGCATATTTCTCCATATAAAATGTCAAACGAGAACAATCATGATCCTCTGCGAATCCGAAGATTACTGCTTCATAAAAGAGAGATACGTAAACTCAAAGCTAAAACTGAACAAAAAGGGATGACCCTGATTCCTCTTTCTATTTATTTAAAAGGTAAAGTATTTAAAATCGAACTCTCCCTGGCTATTGGACGTAAGAAGTATGATAAACGTGAGGTCATCGCTAAAGCAGATGCTGCCCGAAAAATTAAATCTGCCTTAAAGAAAGATTTATAAAATATATGCGTAAATATATTGCTCTTATATTAATACTTCTCTTGCTCCCTAATGTTTCTATGGCAAAAGACGTTACCTTGCTGATTTCAGGTGCTGAAGAAAAGATAGATTCATTTAAAAAAGATGATATACATTATGTTTCCTTTTCCGAAATAGTAGAATTAGTCGGCGGAACTCTTGATTGGAAATCACTCGGACAAACGATTCAATTTGTTGAAGATACGAACAGGTTTGAATTTGTGATAGGCTCACCATATTTCAAGCGTAATAATTCTTTGCTTAACATGACATACCCGTCTGTTTATAAAAAAGGTAAACTCTTTTTGCCTGCCGAGACATTTATACGATTTTGGGATGAAGTTATTTTTCAAAAAGTTGTTTGGGACAAAACAAACAAAACAATTCGTATCAATTCAGAATATTTTAATGTAACTGATATCTCTTGTACCAATAAAGCAAACGGACTTCTTTTGGAAGTATTTCTTACATCCGCATTGGCGTATGATATTTTTGTTACCGAGGGAAACTGGATAAATATTTCAATTCGTAACGGCAGGTTAAACCGTTCTCAAATTCAATCTCGAATGAACTCCAAATATATGTATAAGCTGAAGACACATCAGCAAAACAGTACCGGACAAATTTCAATTCGCTTAAAGAGAAAAATCAATAAATGGCATCATAAACTGCAAAACAACCCTTCCCGAATTCAGATTTCTATTGCTGATACCGACTTTGAGATGGACCCAAACGACTCCCAAACAACTATCGGACCTGATAAGAAGATTGATATTATTGTCATAGATGCCGGACACGGTGGTAACGACTATGGTGCTGTCGGGCAGAAAAATATTCGTGAAAAAGATGTGTCACTTGCCATTGCCAAAGAACTTGCCAAACTCATTCGGAAAGATAAACAGTTCAAAGTCATTATGACTCGTGACCGAGATAAAACTATGACCCTTGAGGAACGGGCAAAAATTGCCAACCAGTCCGCATGTGATTTGTTCATCTCAATTCATGCCAACGCATCGCCGAAAACACATGTCAGAGGATGGAATGTTTTCTTTTTGGCTCAGGCAAAAAATGATTCTGCACGCTCGGTTGCACAATTTGAAAACTCTGCTTTCTTAAGAGACCAAGAACCGGAAAGTTCAACAGAGACTACTCCAATGATTGACTTTAATGACCCTATTTTAGGTATCATAAATGAAATGATTATGACCGAGTTCCAAACAGAATCACATGACTTCGCCGTTATGGTTGATAGAGAGTTTCGCAAAAATCTACAAATTCCAGCAAGAGGTGTTGACCAAGCAGGCTTTTTTGTCTTAAATAAAGTCTACGCTCCATCGGTTCTTTTAGAAACAGGGTTCATTTCGAACAAAAGAGAAGAAAAACTTCTTAAAAGCAAAAAGTACCAAAAAGAAGTTGCAAAATCTGTCTATAAAGCAATCAAAAGATTCAAATCAAAATACGAAAGCAACTAATTTCAAATGGATACATTACACAATGACCGCACAGCACCAATAGGAATATTTGACTCGGGAGTCGGAGGCTTAACTGTCTTAAAAGAGATTATTGCATTACTCCCGTTTGAAAATTTTGTGTATTTCGGTGATGTTGGACGGACCCCATACGGCGGACGATCAAAAGAAATTATAACACAATTTACAAAACAAGACATCGCTTTCCTCTCAGAACAAAAAGTTAAATTTATAATCTGTGCCTGCAATACAGCATCATCAACAGCATTACCGGAGATTCAAAAAGATACTGATATTAAAATAGTCGGAGTTATCGAACCCGGAGCAAAGGCTGCTGCTGAAGAAACCAAAAACGGGAAAATCGGAATCATCGGAACCAATGCAACGATCAACTCAAATGCTTATGCAAGTTTTATTCATGAAATTGACCCACTGTTGAAAGTATTCTCTTTAGCCTGTCCTCTTTTTGTTCCCCTTGTTGAGGAGGGATATATTGACAAAGAGGCGACATATATGATTGCCCGCGATTATTTACAGACTATGATTGATGTCGGCATTGATACTTTAGTTTTAGGTTGTACCCATTATCCTCTACTCAAAAATATCATCACCGAGATTATGGGTGACAATGTAAAGTTAATTGATTCCGGTGAAGAAACTGCCAAAGAATCGTTTAGAAAAATCACAACCATGGAGTTGTTACATCCTTATAGTTCTCAAGTTCCTGCTCCTGAAGGAGATTTAAAATATTTTGTATCAGATGTTCCCGAAAAGTTTTCATCGGTCGCATCACGTTTCATGGGCAGAGAAATCATCAATATCACCAGAGTCGATATTAGCAGATACTAATAAATCATGATATACACTTCCATTTATAAAATAGTAGGTCTCGGTTCCGCTTCTAAAAAAGTATAATTGAGAGAAACCAGACATCTCTATCTCTTGAACTCATCTCCGTGCTTGACACGAAGTCCAGCCCTAACACTATGAAAATAAACTCACCCCTTAATTCCTCGGGGAAACAATTGTAGGGTTGAGGCATGCCTCAACATTTCCATTTGTGTTCTGACAGGGCATTGAGGCTGTCTTAGAGGAACAGGCTGCTTGTCCCCTACTGAGTCCGCCAAGGCGGAAAGGATGCTCATTCTGCTTTTAATATTTTTAAAATTGTCATTTCCTTGTATGGAAGTGGAATAAGTGCAGGTCTCAAAAATAAGATTACCACACTTCTTCCGCTAATTGCGGACTCCGTTCGCAATGACTATTGCGGAAAAATTTACAAAAAATGATTGCGTATATCATCCGTTTACTACTAATTTATGATTAAAGAAAAAACTAAAATTGGAATAGACAAATTATGCAGCTTGTATTAGCTACCAATAATCAAGACAAAATTAAAGAGATGAAAAATCTCTTGGATGACCTGCCTATCACTATTATGACTCGTGATGATTTTTTAGAGTTTCCCGATATTGAAGAAACCGGCACAACTCTTGAAGAAAATTCTCTGCTTAAGGCAAAAGCAATTTATGAATTTACCGGTCTCCCCGCCTTGGCAGACGACACCGGACTTGAAGTAGATGCCTTAAGTGGAGCTCCGGGGGTTTACTCATCCCGCTACGCCGGAGAAAATGTAACTTATACAGATAATAGCAAAAAGCTTATTGATGATTTAAAAAACATTCCTATTGAGAAACGAACGGCACGATTCCGCTGTGTGATGACTATCTGTTGGGATGAGTCTACTACTGAAACCGTCGACGGCATAGCTGAGGGCTTCATAGCGGAATCTATAGACGATAGAGATGGTTTTGGGTATGACCCGATTTTTTTCTACCCGCAATCACAAAAACTATTTTCAGAGATGACCATTGAAGAGAAAAATATAATATCTCATAGAGGGTTGGCACTTCAGGAAGTCCGTACTCTGATTATAAATAGGTTAAATAAAAAAGCAGGTTGAAATAAATTCAACCTGCTTGGATTATATATATTTAGTATCCTTAAATATCTACAGTTTTGCTGCGACAGCCTCGCCAATTTCAAGGGTCGTATTGGAACCGCCCATATCGTAGGTGCGTACTTTTTTCTCAGCAATAACTTCAGAGATAGCAGTTTCAAGTTTTTGAGCCATTTCAGTTTCGCCAAGCCAGTCCAGCATCATTTTGACAGTCAAAAGTGTCGCCATAGGATTGACTTTGTATTGACCTGCATATTTTGGAGCAGAACCGTGAGTTGGTTCAAAGACTGCATATTTTTCACCGATATTGCCCGATGACGCAAAACCTAAACCACCAATTAGTTGGGCACATAGGTCTGAGACAATATCACCAAACATATTTGATGTTGCGATGACAGAATAATTCTGCGGATTTTTTACAAGCCACATACACATAGCATCGATATTTGTTTCCCAAAGTTCAATACCGGGGTAGTTTTTAGCAACTTCACGAGCTGTGCGAACCATGAGCCCTGATGTTTCTCTGATGACATTTGGTTTTTCAACAACCGTGACAGATTTCCGTCCTGTTTTTTTAGCATATTCAAAAGCATCTGTCACAATAGAACGGCATCCTTCACGAGAGAAAATACGCATAGAAATCGCCAAATCTTCATTGGCAACTTTGTCAAAGCGAGCCATTTTTTTGTTATATTTATGTATAGAGTCACGTAATTCTTGAGGAAGCGGATGAAATTCTAAACCGACATAGAGCCCTTCAGTGTTTTCTCTAAAAACAACTATATCGATATCATCTCTATAGTTCAGAGGGTTTCCGATATATGCCTTACACGGACGTAAGTTTGTTGCGAGATTAAACTCTTGTCTGAGCCTGACAATCGGCGATGCATATACATGTCCTTTCCCCTGCAGTTCGGGAATAAGTTCATTTTCGGCTTCTTCCTTTGGCAGAGAAGTAATCGCACCAAACAAAGCACAATCAGTATTATTCATAAGGTCGATAGTTCTATCAGGAAGCGGATTTGCTTCAGTTTTCCAGAATTCCCAGCCTATATCGCCATGAATGTACTCGGCATCAAGTTCTAATTTATCGAGGACTATTTTTGCTGCTTCCAAAACTTCATTGCCGACACCGTCACCGGGCAGCCAGGCGATTTTGTATTTTGCCATAATCTTATAACACTCCTAAAAAGATTTTATATGCTGAATGTGAAATTAAACAGATGTGTCGATCCTAAATTATTAGAATACGGTACAAATGCATAATCTATTTTAATATTTCGTTTTGTAAAAGTTGCCCCGACAGAAAAATCCTTACTGTCATAGTTAAACATATATCCGGCACGAACGTCAAACATCTCATGCAAATGTGCTTCTGTACCAACATGCAGTTTAAAATCATCGTTGATAATTACAGCATCAATTGCTCCGATAAATTTATTATATTGATAGCTGCCGCCGACGGAATACCTTGTGGGAAGAGAAATATCGTTAGAACTTTCTTGACCATCAGCTGTCAATTGAAACGAGGAACCAAGATTTGTCACAGCAGCCCCAAGTTGAATGTTTGGAGATGCTTGATAATGCATTCCTAAATCGACATTAAAAGCAGAACCGTTCCAAAGTTCATTTTTTTCAAAAAACCATCCAAAAGCAAAACCAAAAGAGAGTTTTTCACTCTTAACATACGTAAGTCCTGTTTTGAAAGATATATCATGAAAGTCAAATAAACTAATAGGTTCTTCGGTAGCACGAGTTCTATTTTCCAGTTCATTCACAGCGGCAAAACGGATACCGCCATGTAGATTTACTTTAGATGTAAGAGGAGCGGCAAAAAAACCTGACTCTAAATTAATATTTTCCCAGTATTCAGTATGTCCAAACGATGCGGTAAACTTGTCAATAGATATCATATTGGCAGGATTATAATGGGTCCCATTTACTTGGTTTGCAAGAGATACAACAGCCTCTCCAAACCCTGCTTGTTTAGCACCTTGTGCTGTCTGCAGCAAGGCTAACCCATCTTGGGCAGAAATCTGACCGACTGACAGGAGAGTCACAATGAGAATTGCAATTTTCAAATTATTCATTTTTCACCTTTAAAATAATATGTCAAATGAAAATATATGTTCCGAACCTTCACCAACTTTTTCTGATGAATAGGCATAGTCAAACACTAAGCCAAATTTATCTAAATTAAAAACATAGCCAAATCCGGTAGTCAAGCTTCTATCGGTATATCCTACACGAGCAGCAAATTGTTTGGTAATAAAATATTCTCCTCCGGCATGTAGAATAATATTTTCTTTGCTGTTTTTCACAATATCTGAACTCAATAAAAGTTTTCTATTAAAAAATCTTGCTGAACCGCCAATGCCGATTTCTACAGGGAAATCATCAATATGATCAGAACCTCCAAAAGCAGATCCGCTATGTGCAGCCAAATAATTATCATTATTCCACTTAAAATTAGCTGCTAAATTTCTCACGACAAGCCCAACTTGTATATCCTGAATAGACATTAAATCTCTTTTTTCTCTGCTGAACAACCGGCTTATATATAAAGTTGCTCCTAAATCAATACCAACAGAAAAGACAGACATTTCAGCAAACTTAGAGTACAAATAAGAACCTTTAAATCCTAAAGATAAATATTTTTCAAATCTTTTTGAGAACAGAATAGAAATTTGGTGATTATTTTGTTCTAACGTATTCCCTAATAAATCACCATCATCATTTCGAGCATCTACTGATCCCGAACCGGCATAAAGCCAGCTAAATCCAAGAACTGAATTTCCTTGAGTCGGAAATAGAATCGCCGTGTATCCAAGTTTTCTATCAAGCTGCATAGCTCTATAAGAAGTAGCAAAAATTGATTTTTTGATTATAGACATCCCGGCAGGATTATAAAAACTTCCGGAGGCATCATTTGAAATAGAAATAAATGCACCACCCATTGCTGTCGGTCTGGCACCAATTGGAACTTGTAAAAAACTGCCGGCATAACCTGCATCACCATCTTCAGCTAAGAGAGATGTTGACAGACAGAATAATGTCAGAACTGCAAATAATAATATTTTTTTCATTACCATCTCTCCTTAATTATGGAATAACCGCAATTTTACCCCAGTGAACTTCACCGGTTGAATATATAATTTTAAAGTAATACATCCCGACAGCGACCTCATCGCCTTTGCCGTTTAAGCCATCCCAAACATGTCTGCTTGCACCGGCGGTCGGATAGATTCCCGGGTCGTAGGTAACATTGTCTACAACACGTTTAACCAAATGCATGGCAAAATCATAAATTTCAATAGTAATAGCTGCCTGCTGTTTTACAATAAAATGAAAATCAAGTCTATTTGAGTTAGCATGACTAAATGGAATTGGAAAGGCGTACACTTCATCAGTAGGGTCTTCGACATAAAATGCTTTTGATAATGTAAGGTCTGAACGATCAATCCTCACTGTTCTGTCACCTGTGCCAGCCCATATATAGTTGTCATCAACTTCTACCGCATATACCGGAGTACCTTCTAATAGAAGCGATGCACCTGTTGAATCAAGCATTTCAACTGTTGTCCAATCATAGGTAATATCACCAAAAAGGAGAGAATCTGTTATGCCATATATTAGACCGTTATCTGTTGCGGCAAATATAGTATCAGAAGCAAGGGCGAAATTCCATGCAAATTCATCATGTACTCTCCCCCATAATCTTTCATATCTTAAAGTATCACCTAATGTATCTACAACAGGTGCAGCCCAACTAACCGAAATACCCGGAACACCACCAAAGGTAGGTCTAACTGATGCCCAAACACGGGCAAAAACAAATGAATCATTATATTCTACTTCCAAAGCAGGAACCCAATCACCGTCAATACCTTGAATGGCAGATGTATAATTCAATACAAAATCAGCAGCAAGAAACTCTGTATTTACTCTGGTAATATTAAAAGAGCTACCTCTGTCTAAAGAAACAGCATAGCCTTTGTTGCCACCGACAATTACAGTATCACCTTTTATTTTTATAGAAGTTAACGAATCGGCATTTAGTGAATCAAGAACGACAAAAGTTGTATCGTTAGTTAAAGTATCTACAGAAAGAGGAACTTTTTGATATATCGGGAATGATTCTGACGGCAAAACACCGCCGATATCTGTATATACCGTACCGTAGTCACCAATGATAACTGCTGTATCACCAATAAAACCAATGTTTCTGTTAAGTCCGTTTACATTAAATCGCGGCAGGAATGTTTGACCTCCGTCAAGTGAATATGATGTTATAGCAGTAGCAAGATTAAGTACGGTATCAAGAGGAACATTGACTGTCCATAACCTGACATCACCATTACTTAATGGTTGAGTTTTTACCTTGATAATTTTTGTTGAGGATGTTGAATTGCTTGGGAAAACAAATTGCAGTGAGGAGTCGACTGCTCCCGATGCGGAAAGATACAGCCTGACCAACCCGGAGTCGGTACCAATGTTGAGAGTGTCTCCGACAGCTTCTAAAGCATTTACAACATTACGGCGATTGTCAGGAGTAGTATCAAGGGTGTCTATTATAACATAGTTCCAGTTCGCTCCGGTGTCATTGGAAACATACAAACCATTTTCTTCAAGAGCCATATATATTCGGTCATTCATAACCGCAAAATCTGAAATTCTATGTCCGGCACCTTCAAAAGCAGGTTGATTATATGTGGCAGTAAAGCTCTCACCAAAGTCTGTTGAAACAGCAAGACCTTTTGAAGTGTAGTCATCAGCACTAGCTGCAGTACCAACGAAAAGTTTACCGCCAAAATCAAGCATTGATGTTATTTGACTTCCCAGTAGACCATCTGATATAAATTTACTGACAGCAAGACCGGTTAATTTATTACCACGAGTAAATCCTTCTAATCCGCCATAATAAACAAAACTTGAATCTCCTGTTCCACAACTGTCACAAAATTCTATATCGGTCACATGTTTGGTAAACGGTTTATCTTTGGGTTCTGCAAAAACATATTGAAAAATACCGCCGGCAGTCCCAGCCCATACTATAAGAGTATCGCCATGCGATGTATCGGCAACACAGGAGAAGTATCTATTTCGTAAAGACGGTTGAGCATTAGGAACCTCAAATTGAATAGAATCTGCAACGGTAGGAAAAATTCGTTTCCAACTTTCACCGCCGTCACGCGAGGCTAAAAAGCCGCCTGCAAAAGCAGTAAAGAACACCCAATTGTCCAAGGAGTCATTGTTTGGGTCATAATGACCGGTAATATCAAAAATAGTTCTGTCTCCACCCCATACATAAGGAATGTCATTTGGAGCAGTCTCAAAATCAACCTGAGTCCATGTGAGACCGCTGTCGTCTGAGTATGAAACACCATCGGAAATTCCGGTAATGACTCCTCCGATATTTTCCTGATGGTTGGTTGCTGCCCAAATTCTTTGTCCAAACCGAGATGGCAATGAAAATAAAGCTGAAATAGATGAGGAGACTAATCCGTTACTGTTATCATATAACAACCAGGATTGTCCGCCGTCATAAGAAAAGTTCAACCCTTCATCGGTGGCAAACCAGATGGCACTATCGTGAGTAATAATATCTGTCACAACATTGGTTGTATAGCCAGAATCGGGTTGGTCAAAAAATTCCGGTATATCGGCAAACCCGACTACCGGCAGATAAAGAAAAACGGTTACGATGAGTAACAATAGTTTGTAATATCTGTACACTCTTCACTCCATATAAAAATACCGTATTTAACATGAACATACTTCAACAAATTCAGTATGACTTGGAGAAATAGTTAAAAAGATGGAATACGGTATATTAATAATTATTTTTTATCCTTAAAATTCATTTTTACACGCTCAAAAATAGGTAATTGCAAGTGCAATCGCAAGTGAAATAAATGGCAGTTTTGGGATGTTGTGAATTCTACTACATAGGAGGCAATTAGTTCCAAATTTTCTGCTGTTCAGCTTATTTTTGTAGGGTTGAGGCATGCCTGTTCTCTACAATTCATGTCAGGAATGGGTTCCTGACGGCTCAATTTGAAAACTAAAATTATCGTCTGTTTTGTTTACTAAGTCAGAGGAATATTAAATGAGGTTTTTTTCAAAAGTTACTGCCTGCAAAACTGAATCGACATAGAAATAACTTTCCAAATGAAAGGGAGCATAAAAAAGAGTTATATCATCAAATTGAAAATGATTTTCTGTCTTTTTATGAGTGATATTTTTTTTATATTGATCGGTTGTTACAAATACTTCGGTAAGTACCTGAGCTTCGTTTAACGGTAAATCCACCGGAGCATATTGTCTATCCATAGTGATTATATTTTCAAAATCAAATTGAGGAAAGGCAGCGGACATTCTTTTGCTTAGTTTAAAAATAGCATTATAGTTTTGAACCCGAAAAGCCGGAATAACTACTTTGTCAGACCGATATATACCGCCAAAAATAGATTTTAACACAGATTCATCAATATCTTTTATTTTAAATGCCCAAAATGGTACCAAGATGTTATTAGGATTGACCGGATGCACTACTTGCCGAATTGTGTCTATTTCAACGCCGGGTTCTAAATCTGTTATAACCTGACAGTTTTTACAGATGTACACCAATGATTCTTCCGACGGTAAATCTTCTCCGCAGTTGCTGCATCGATGTGAGACAATAGATATTTCGCCCAAAGTGATTTTTTCTGTTTCAGATGTCTCCGATGGGGCTAACTCCAAAGAAGTAATATGATTTAACACTCGACCGGTAACACCATCTATAACAAAACGATTAAATCCATCGGTATCATAAAAATCAAAAAGAAAAAATGGAAAATACAGAAGCATTGCTTTAGGTCCATAGATATCAGTTTTATTTACTCCAAAGAGATTTGTATCAAATGAGCTTATCGCTCCCAAATGTTGATGGAGAGATTTTCTGACTTCTTCCCATGATTTTATAATAGGCAGCAAATCAAAGTTCTCGTCAATTTTTTCATCAGATAAAGGGAAAAGTTTGAGATATTCAGAGCGAAGCCCCAAAGTATCAGGCAGTCCGTCATAGTTCATTCCGGCAGTAAGTGTTGTAGTGTACGGTGAAAGAGAAATATCAATTTTTTCTGTTTCGTACGTTTTTTCATTATCATCAGAATACTCAGAAGATACAACTTTTTTTTCAACACCCTTTCTGAGTCGAAAAAGTATCGCATCAACTTTCCAGTAAGGGTAATACATCCGTTTGAGTTGATAATCTGAATGCGTAAGCGGTTTACCGGCATCTTTGAGATACCGGTCAATCGCATATCTGGCTTTCTGTTTTGTAATTTGTACTTCGGCAACAAAAGTAGGCGGAGCATCGGGCATTATTAGCCTAAGAGCAGAACCGCAATGATGACACTCAACAGCAAAAAAATTATCCTCAAGTTCCAGTTCTCCCCCGCATCCGGGGCAGCTGACACCGATACGGAATCCTTTTATTTCTTTTTTAGCTATTATCGCCATCTATATTCTTACCACATTCGCCGCAAAATTTGGAACCTGCAATTAGTTCAGCCGAACAATGCGGACAGGTTGTTTTCACATCAAGCTTCAAACCGCATTCAAAGCAGAATTTTGCTTCTGACGGAAGTGAACTCTGACAGGCAGGACAGATATTTTGTACAATCATCTGATGACCGCATCGGTAACAAAAACGAGACTGTTCGGGTGTGTCGGTATGACATTTTGGACAGGTAACAGTAGCAACCGGTTCACGTTTTAATTCGGTTTGATCCGGTGAATATACTTTTTGCATCATAGAAGGTACCATCATACCAATACCGGCTGCCATCCCCATATTTGCTCCGGCAGAACCTGAGCCACTTGTGCCTCCAAACCCTTTAGCCAGTTCAAATTTGAGGAACTTATCTAAATCGCCAACAGCTTCCATACCGGAACGCTGGTCAATCATTTTGGTTACTTCTTCAGGAGGAGTGATTGAAGAGATATAAAAATCTACAAGTTCTAAACCATATTTTTCAAATTCAGAGCTGACTAATTCTTTAAAATCTTCGGCAAGTTCGGTATAGATTGACGGGAGATCTAAAATCGTATCGAGTTTCTCACCAAGCATATCATTCATACGTGCGATAATAACATCACGAAGATAATCTTGAATTTCAGAAGTTGTAAATTTTGCTTGACGACCAACAATAGAATTTAAAAATAGAATCGGTTCTTTAATTTTCATTGTAAAAGCACCATGACCACGCAAACGAATCAAACCAAGTTTACTGTCTTTAAATGTAACCGGATTTTTTGTACCCCATTTCATATCGGTGTACGTTTTTAAATTTATAAAATAACATTCTGCACGAAATGGTGAATTAAAACCAAATGGGAAAGCCAGTAATCTGGTCAAAATGGGAACGTTTAATGTCGAAAGCGTATGCCGTCCGGTCGTAAATGTATCGGCAGCATGCCCATCTTTGAAAAAGAAAGCCATTTGACTATCTCGTACTATAAGTTGAGCACCTAACTTAAAATCGGCAGAACCTTCCTGCGGAATACGGTAAATCATTTCATCGCCGGATGGGTCCATCCATTCAATTACTTCTAATAATAATGACATAATAGTCTCCTCTATTCAATTTCATATTTTTCTTTTATTTTCGGCATTTTTTCTCATTTCTTAATTTACTTAAATGAGCCAAACAGAATTCAAAAAACAGCTCAAACTGTTCAATTTTGAAACAATGAATGAAGATACTTCACCAAGTTTAGTTTAACTTATTGAAATAATTGAAAATATGATAGTATCAGCATTTTATATGATTGATAAAAAAAATTGACACAGATGCTATCTAAGGTTATATAAGTAGTAATGAATTCTTAATATTTCTTAAAGAAAGATATTGTAGAGGACGCACAGATGAATTTTCGTAAAATTACCCCGTTTATAATACTTATGACATTTATCGCAATTATGCTGCAAGTAGGTTGTGACACTTTAGTAACTGAGAATAATACGATTATCATGACTGATTCAACCTTGGGGGTTGGTTGTTTTGACTGTCACAATGACACAGATAACCTTTTGCTTCGCCCGAGGGGTCAGTTTGATAATTCTGCTCATGCCAATTATGCTCTTTTAGATTTAGATATTATGGATGTTTCTTGTACAAAATGTCATACCCACGAAGGATTCTTAAAGATTGTGGATTCGTCTATTACATCAATAAAAGCATATTCAGCAATAAATTGTTTTACCTGTCATCTTCCTCATACCGGAGAATATGGTGCTTGGAATTTGGATACATTGCGAGCCGGCGGTACGATAGGTTTTGTAAGCGGTTTAGGAGCAAATTTAGGGCTTTCAAATTCTTGTGCTCATTGTCATTCAGCAACCCAAGATGTCGGCAGCGGCAGTACTATAATTTTGGATGAAAATTTTGGTCCTCATGTATCACCTCAAGCTGATGTTATCAGCGGAAGAAATGGATATTTTATAAATATAGAAGCCCCTGAAGCAAATCCCCATACAACAAATGGATGTATAAAATGTCATTATGGTAGTGGTTTTGGAGCAGGACAGGGATATATATTTGCCGAACATACATTCAGGTTAGAAGATAAAAACACATCACAACAATACTTTGCAACATGTAATGTAACCGGATGTCATCTTAGTATACCTCTTACTGCTTTTTACTCTGACACTACAATTATGATAATTGACAGTTTGGCTGATTCAGTTAAATCACTTTTGGCTTCTTTTGAAATCATAGATAATGCCGATACTTCGGGGCTAGATCTGAAGAGCG
>CAJVYT010000056.1 GCA_913009765.1 uncultured candidate division Zixibacteria bacterium | reverse complement strand
TGTCTGCTTCTGCATTAGCTGGAGAATTCAATCTGCCATTGTTTGAAATTCGTCTGGATGGGTTGATAACAAAGTACATGGGAGAGACAGCGGCAAAATTGCGGCTGGTGTTTGATGCAATTGCAGACATGCGAGGCATTTATTTATTTGATGAATTTGATTCAATTGGTACACGACCTGATTAGGGGGTATTATGTCGATTTTACTCTTTGTGAAAATCGGTGTTTAATGGTAAATATGTTGGTAGAATTATTGTTCCTTGAAAACTCAATAAAAACAATAGATTGAAAGAAGTGTGTTCCCCACAGACGTGGGGATTTTATGTGGTTGCCCTGCATTTCACAGACTTGTTCCAAGACTGCAAAATGCAGGGCATATATTAAGCCGTATCACCCCCTGTCCCCCTCCAGTGGGAATAATAAACGGTATGCCCGTCACTTCACAAGCTTAAACAAACAAGCCTATGAATTGACGGTCATAGATTTTTCCATATCACCCCCACCCGCCCAGGACTACAGTCACGATACTTGCGAGATAGATAGGCCGTGATGGGCAAGTTTCGCGCCTGCAGTCCCACCCATCTGTCCCCTCAAGGGGACGCCCTGTCTTAAAGTAGGTCGTTCCACTCCATCTTTATTAGAATGGAAGCTCATCAGCCACCGCTTTAAATCACTTTCACCTTTTCAGAGTTCAAGTCATTTTTCGCTAAAAGTAAAGCCTCTTTGTTCCACAAAGGCATTTTGCCCTTTTCAGGTCAAAAAGCACGACTTTACTTCTTGGCTGATGTTCCCTCGTTAAAATCTCCTTGCCTTGATTCTAAATAGTAATCTAACTCAAGATAAAAGCGTCTTTAAGGAAAGTTTGAAAAATAAACCTGTTACTTTTTCTGTTTTTGGCTCTTTTAGGGAAGTGTAACGATTTGCCCCTTAAAAATTCTTCGATAATCATCTCGATAATATGATAAAATTATGTCGGAAGCACGCCAAGACAAAAGAAGGAATAAATCTATGGGATGCGGTAATGAAATTAGCGATTGGGATGACAAGGCAGTGCAGGATTCGGCCATAGGTAAAAATACAGAACTTGATCCAAAAATAATGGAAGATGTGAGATCGGTTGAAGTTACGACTGATAGGAACATCTTGAATTGTACACTAAAAAATAATGTGGGTAACCTTAAAGTAATTTTGGCAAACTCAAATGATCCAAGACATAATATTTTTCAGGAACTACTGGAAAAGTCTTTATCTAATGGGCACCTAACTCGTGACGATGAATTAAAACTTGCCCCTGCTCTCAAAACTGTATTAGATATTCAAAAAAATCCTCAAGGACTATTTGAAAATCCACCAAAACACAGAGGCCCTGGGGCAGACTCAATGAAACATGGGGGTGAACTGCTAACTACTGCAGCAATAATTCAAAAAGGAGGTGTAACCACCTCATTAGGAAACAAATTAAAAATTTACCAAACTGATAATATAGGGTTCGGACAAAAATTCCCTTCTAAATATGCGGTCTCTACTATCAAAAAAGACACCATCGAAGCCGATACACTATTAATCAAAAGAAGTGGAAAGGCTATTGGAATCGATACAAAATATTCAAAAACGTCCAATACTTATTCCGTAAAAGAGGATTTAGATAGACAACTTAGAGGAATAAAAAGTTGTTTTCGTGACGGTAGCCTTCATGAATTCTACTTTGTCTCAAATGTAAAATTCTCAACAGGGTCTAAAGATAACCCCGGATTTAAAGGTAAAGTAGAAGAATGTAACATTGAGATATTCAAAGAAAGATTACAAAAAGATAATGCTTTGAAAAATGCTTTTGGAGAGTATTTAACAAACGAGGAAAGAAAGGGTTATATTCCTGAAAAATTTGAAAAATTCAATTTTGAAGAAAATATACAAGCAGTAAGAGGCGCATCAAAAACCTATAGGGTTCCACAAATAGGTCTATGCGAAGATATAAACTATGATTAGGGTTGGTGGTTGAAATGATTGATAATAAGGAGTTTTGGATCTCTCTTCTTGAAACAAGCTTAAATGTAACACTTCCAAACGTATACAAAAAATTCCTTTCGGAAAGAGGTTCTAAAATCATCGACGGTTTTAAGGTGATAGGATTTCCAACAAAGGAAATCCCTATTACCGTTTTTAATGGATATGAAATAATCAGGCAAAAACGAGATGATTTGCCTCGAACTTTTATGCCCATAATCTTTTCAGGGACATATGCCTGCTGCCTTGATTTAACACAGGCTACAGAAGAAGATGCTCCTCTGGTCGATGTGGATTTAGATAATAATAATCCGCCTAAACCTTTGGGGGAAACATTTTCAGAATGGATTTCTTATCACGAGAAAATGGAAAAACGCTTCATGCAGGCATGGACAAGGGTAAGGAACCGCCAAGCTGAAGCAAAAGGCTCTTCCGACTTTTCTGTGTATGAATTTAAAGCACCTTTTACTATTGAAGGGCTTTGTAAAGCAATTAATACAGATAATTATAACCTTTCCTTAAATGCCCAAGATAATA
This sequence comes from uncultured candidate division Zixibacteria bacterium, assembly GCA_913009765.1. The sequence continues at coordinate 12,211 of CAJVYT010000056.1, read as the reverse complement.
CCATTGAAAGATTAAATGAACTTTTGAAAACTCCTGATTTATATGATAAATTGCGCGAAAATAAAAATAATATAAGTTTCTCTGTATCTGTAACAGATTTGGTTACCAAAACTAGTGGATATCGTAATAAGAGCTTTTCAGGTCTAATTAGTAGAGAGCAAAGGGATATAAAGAAACTTAACCGTTTCCTCATAGAAGAAACTTACCCACAACAAACCCCGAAAAACCAGGATAAAGGAGGCAATCGAATTCAGTATTGGAGTGCGCCGATTTTCCGTGTAAAAGATTACATTATTGGAATAGGCGCATCCCGATTTAGTTTCAGGCTTGGCTGCTTGGAAGTAGATGAGTTTTATCCTATCAATCAGCCGCATGTAAAGGAAGGTGAACCAGTTAAGATTCTCCTTAACGAAGCACTATCGAGAGCCAGAGATTATTGTGGATCCTTGCGGATTCAGTTCACAAAAGATATCCGAGAAGATGAGAATGGAAGCATTAGGGATGGTATTGAGATGAAAAGACTTCCTGTGCCAATCCCGCAGGAAGTGGTGGATATTGCAAAGCGGTTTTCAATCAATCTTCCTGATCCTGAGAAAGGGATGATTTCTCATATTGACGCTTGCAATCTTTGGTTTGCTTCACTTGAGCTTCCCAGGGAAGTTGAGGAAAGGATTCTTGGACTCGAGGAAGCCGGATATCTAAAGAAAGAGATTGCTGCAGAAATTATCTCGCTTGGGTATTGGGCAAAAGAAGAAGTGATTTGGATATTCCTCAACGCACCCAGACCGGAAGCCATCATTATGGGATCAGATCCGGTTGAAGATAGGATTTCCTATGTGGAATCCTTGAATTACGGCCGGGCGGCAATTATTGCGAATCGGCTCAAATATGCATTATTGGCCAGTATGAATGATGGTTTTTCATTGGAAGAAATTGAGGAGGCAAAAGTTGATTGCGAGATTGAGCCTCTGAAAGATTTCTGGCTCTTGAAATGCACTGATAAATTCCAATTTCCAGAATTATGGTTAATGGAAGATGATTCGAGAGATTGGTTTAAAGGGAATGAGCCTGTTCTTTTGCTTTGCCGTCCCCATATGCCAGGAAATCAAGAGCATGAAATGAAAAGACTCTGGAAATTTATCGAAATACTTTCCAAGTCAAAGGAAAAAGTTCAAGCCAAGTGTCTTGTCTTGGGCAATGAATTCAGTTCGCCATACTATTGCAAATTTGTTGATGAGATGAAGAGGTTTGTAGAAAAGGCGAAGATGGAAAACATACATGTGATTTTTGCACCGGCCCGCACTGATTTATATCTTGATGAGGACATTCATAAAAGGATGCAAAAAGTAAGGAGTTTAAGTAAATTTCCTTCAAGGCAGGAAACAAAAAAGATTGAAATAATCGAGGTTCCGCCTGAGTGGTGGAAAGTACCTGAGGATTCCAAAATTTGCCGAGCTATTCAAAACGCTTCTCAGAGTGCTTTGAATTTTGCCCAGCAAATAGTAAGGAGGAGAGAAGTTAAGCGCTATGAGATGGAATTTTCGCTCATGTGTGAAGTTATTGAAAGGGAAGCTTCTCAGAATCATAAGACTATTGCTGAAATAGATGGAGAGCAAAGCAGGGATTTTGTAAGGGCATTACGGCATAGCGAACCGGATTTGAAAAATGTCTCTTTTTCATTTGTAACACCTGAGGAAATGCCTAAATTCTTAGGGAGAATAAAGGATAAGGACTTGCAATCGATTCTAAAAGGTGTCCACGGAGGTATCGTGGCAGTGGTTAGACTCTGGGAAACCGAGTTTCTGTTGCCTAAGAAGATTGAGAACAATTTACATAGGACTTCTTTTACTCTTCCTGCAGATATGAAGCAGGAGATCGATACCAGTATTAAATTCAGAAAAGAAAGAAGAATCTATGCAAGCAATTGGAATGAAATTGATAGAGCGCATATTCTTATGAGAGAATCATTGGAAAAAGGCGTGTCTTTTCCAATTGCTTCCATTCTTGGTAAGGTGCGATCAGGAGTTTTCACTGAAATGATCCTGGATTACATCTATGAAAGGCAAATGACAAAAGTTATTCCGGTGCCTATAGCTTACGGAGATGGAAGCCAGGGCGGACCGTTTTCTTTATTTTCGCTCCCGAAAATAGAGGAGCCGAATGCTGAAAATTTTTTTGGTTTTAATGTTGGTTTGGTTTCCCTTAGACATCAAGAGGCCGACAAATACGTGGATAGGTGCTTGGTTCGGAACCGAGATGTCCAAAACAGAGAAAATGGAGCAGAACAAGAGGCGTTAACTTTCAGGAAAACCTACGAGTGCTTGGATGAACTGCTCAGATTCATAAGGAGAGAGATAGGAGAAAGAGACAATCTGACTCCAAGCATTAGGATACTCCTTGGTTGGAAGCCAGAGTTGAGGGAAAGGTACTGGAAGGGCTTGAATCTAAATATATTCCATACGACAGGATTGGAATCAGCAGGTATCGGTGCCTATAAAGCTATTCTCGATATAATTAAAAAATATCGGGGAGAAATTTTAGTCACACCGCGCATACTGATTCCAAGTGGTGACTATAAAAAATGTCAGGTCTGGTTTTAATTGAAAGGACTTTACAGAAGCATATTCTGCAGAGTCTATAGCTTTCAAAAGAGGTTGAAATGGGGAATGAAATAAAATACCAGTGCAAGGATTTCGGCAAAAACACCGAGTGTGAAGGCGAAGTTATCACTTCCGAGAAGGTTCATAGGCGAATGGCTGAACTAGGCGAAAGTCTTCAGGAAAGATGCGATACTTGCAGAGAAATACATCGAAGAGAAAAAAGGGAGACCAGACAGAGTTATATCCCCAAAGATATAAGTTTGCCTTTGAGCAAAGTTTCCAGATTTAATTTCTCAGCCTCTGCCTTCACTCCTCATAAAGATCGTAATCAGACTCAATGTTTCATCGAGCCTGATTGGTCGGGAATGAACATAAGAATAACCGATGATCATATCAAAGAGCTTTACGAAAAGCTGGAAAGGCACCAGGTCGTTGTTCTGGCTAGCCCAACTGGAACTGGCAAATCGATTTATGGGCTTTTTAGGCTTTTAGAAGCTCCCCCTGATTATCGAGGGAGATTTGTTAAGAATCTACTTCGACAAGGCCAGATTATTCAAACTCAGCCGCTTTCTTTTGCAACTGAATGCATTCCGGAAACGGTGAGCAACAAAATGCTTGGCGAATCTTGCGTAAGACCTATGGGAGTGCTTGGTATCCGCCATCGAGGCAGGAAAGATTATAGCCGGCATAATCTCGGAGTCGTTGTTACCGACGGATCACTTAAAAACTGGATCAGAGACGGAGATATCGGCCAGTACAGCTTGATCATGGTAGATGAAGCGCACAAGAGAAGCGTCAACATCGATAATTTACTTTCGCTTCTTCAATACAAGCTTCCATTATATCCTCACCTTAAAGTGATTATTGCTTCAGCAACAATCAATATTGAAGAATTCAAAAAAGCCTTTGAACGCAACGGCATTTCTATCGGAATACAGGATCTTTCCTTGACTCTGGAAGAAACGATCAACTATCAGATCCACTATTGGAAAGGCAAACCGGTTAAGGATTGTGATTGTTGGCTGTGCACTAACGATTCCACACGGGAAAAGTTTTGGAAGAAAAAAGGATCTCCTCCAGTGGAGGAGGAACTACCCACAATCGTTTCTTCGTATGTCATGGAAATATTGCAGAATACGGAAAACGGAGGGATTTTGGCATTTCTGACCGGTGAATCAGTAATCGAAAAGACCAGGGAAATACTGGAAGAGAAAATTAAAAGAATACCTGCTCTAAGGAATAAAGTCCCAGTCCTCCCAATCTACAGCCGTTTGGGTGAGGCAGAGGTTTCGAAAAGATTTAATGACAATCCTGAGGCCAAGCGAGTTCTTCTTACAACTGATATAGCCGAAACCTCTCATACATTAAGTGATATTATTTATGTCATAGAGTCCGGCTATATCAAGCAATTCCAATGGGATCCAGAAGACATGACGTCAACCCTCCCTACAATACGGCATAGCCAAGCCGGATGCAGGCAGAGATTTGGAAGGGTGGGGAGAACACAGAAGGGCTATGTCTATTGCCTGTATAGAGAAGAAGAATTCAAATCGACTTTCAAAATGCAGACTACTCCTGAAATATTCAGAAGTCCGATTGATGAAACACTCCTTACAATCAATGCCTCAGGAATATCTCAAGCGCCTCAATTCATTGGGGTACCTGATAATCGCTCCAAGTTCAATTCCGAAATCAAGCGGGCCAATTCGGTTATAGCTTCCGAAGGGTATACGGATGAGATCGGGAATATTACTGATGAGGGACTCGATATATTCCGAGTTCCGCTTTCTCCTCAAAAAAAAGCTTTGCTTGACTTGGCTGATGAGCAGGGGTGTTTTCTTGAGATGATTACATTTTTATCGATGCTCGAGACTAACAAAAGCGCCCCGAGGACAGGAGTTGAAGCTTATAACGTCACAAACGGTCTTCTTGTTCGGGATCCAAGATGGACTGCTGCAACAAAAATGAATGTCTGGAGAGTCCATGAAGCGTTAAAAACAGGATGTGCGGACGATCTCGATTTCGTTTTGAAATTGGCCCGCTGTTATCTTGATTCCAAAGAAAAGGGAAAAGAGGTTCAATGGATCGAACAGAATTTTCTGAATCAAACAGCATTTGAGGATATTTTTGAATTCCAAAAGGACCTTCTGAAAATATTTCTGTCGAAGGCTGAAGACAGACAATTACGAAAAATAAATCTTGCATTAGTGAGCAAAATAAGGTTGATTTTGTCAAACGTCCTGAAAGATAGATTGGTTTCGATTATGAAATCACAGGACGGAAATCTTGTCTATAGTTTCCAGGAAGATCAAGACGCTCGAGGCATTATTCCGGAATCCTGTGTTGGGGTTTGGCAAGATGGCGACAATGCACTGCTTATCACCGCAACCAAGAAAAAGAGCATTTTTAATGGAAGGCAAAAACCTGTTTCAAATGCTTGTTTTCTTGCCCGGTTGGAATCCTCAAAATCATCTCTTGACGATAATGCTGCAGATCGAAAGATATTTGTAGGTTCCAAAGTTTCTGTTGGAGGAAATGAAGGAAGCAATTATATCGAAAACATTTTGCAATCGCCTCCTCAGATAAATATTAAATACGGAGAAACGCTTGATTTTGCAATGATCATGGATAATTATTTAAGAAAAGGATTCAAACCTTCAATCAAATTTGATGATGCCGAGGCCAGAGAGAAATTTCAGGAATTTAAAAGCAAAATTAATCTGATTTGGCAGGATGATCGTAGGGACAAGGAAGCTAAGATAATCGGATGGAGAATTATTGATGATTCCACCTGCGCTATTGCAGTTCCTTTTGATGAAAGATCAATACTTCAGAGAGTAATGGAACAGGAAAAAGTAAAGGTTAGAATTAAAAAAGTATTTAAAAGCATTCAGGATAAAAAAGGATGGATATTGGGAGAGACTAAAGAGGGATTTGAAATACCAATCGAATGCAGCGATTTAAGCCTTTCTCATCTAATCTCTGGCATGAAATACCTCGAGGGTTCTTGGTTAGAGCTTGATGTGAAAAGCGTGAATGTGCAGGGTCGGCCACTGCTCAGTAATATCGAAAAAATCATCAAGGAACTGGAAGTTCTTCGAGATGAAATCATCAGGTCCGGAGAGATTGAATTAGATGTGATTGTAGATAGTATTAATGATACTAAGAACTTCGTAATGTTATTCAAAATTTCCGAAAGCAATTCTGTTTATAGTTTTTCGATAAAACCCAAATTCATTCCTGAATGGCTCAAAATTGGCGACAAGGTCTCAATCATAGTCGGTATAAAAGATGGTCGCCGCTATAAATACTGCTATCTTGAAGATTGGGAAAGCGAGTCTATGCCTGAGGAGCAAGATTGGGAATACGATCCTGAATCTGAACAATTATTCTTTCCTTATTTCTTAGATCAAGAAAAAGTGAAATCTTTTGATATAGACGAAGAGGATAAGGAGAGGATTATCAAAGAATCCTGGCTTTTTGGTTTTAGGTGCCGAATAAATTTTTCTGGAAATAAAAGTTAGGCAAACTGAGAAGTAGGAAACCATTGCTCAGTTTACAAGGGAGGTCTGCTATGACATGCATGGGCGTTACGCATCATGAATTCGATTTTGATGGGGGAAGTTGTATGAGGTTTATGGAAAGGCAGGGAATTATCAATGGCTGCATATTCGGAGACGAGGAACTCAAAAATGGGTTGGCCGAAAATAGAATCACGAAACTTATTTTTGCAGATGCCTCTCCTAAAGAGTCAATACCTAGTGGAATTGAAGTCCTGATCTATGATCATCATATGGCGCAGAACGAAGCGAGTATATCAGGGTACAACAAAACCGCTTTCGATATTATGCTTGAAGCTATCGGGACATGCGGAATGGATCAAGATAAGATCACTCGATGGAGAAAATTAGTTCAACTCGGAGATCAGAAAGCAGAAGCTGATGACATGGATATCATGCGAGCTCTCAAAAGAGTGCATTCTTTTTTTGAGAGCAATAGGAAAACTTATGAAAAGTGGTTTATACCTCTTTTTGATAGTTTCTTTTCCAATGAATCCAATATCGACCACGCCATCGAGTTACTTCGAAATTCCATTTCTAAATTCTTTTCCAATAATCCTGATTCACCAGCCGGGCAATTTTTAAAAAGGTGGATGAAAAGGATTCAAAATAAAGAAAAGATAACAAGGAGCACGCAAAGAAACCTGGTGCATTTCTTGGCTTACATGGAAGAAAGCGTGGCCAGAGAGTGGATAGAGATATTTTTGAAAGCCTATCATAGGGAGCAAACCATATTTCAGGAAGCCAAGAAGGATTTCAAGAAAGCCAGACTCGATTTCTTTGGAGAAACTTTAGTGATTTCAGCAATAACGATTAATCCGAAGTTTGTCCAGATTGCAAGATACATGATTTTTTCAAAAGATGAGGATATCTCACCTTTCATAAGAGAGAAAATCACAGATCGCAACAGCCTCTGGACAGTTTTGCTGGTTAATCCGAAAACCAAAAACTTCCAAATTTTTATTAATGGTAACAGACTTCAGAGTCAAGAGATAATCACGGAATTAGTCAAAGCTATCAGGGCTGAAATCTTGAAAAAGAGAGATAGGTCTGTTCCGGAATATGATAGACTTTCTGAAGGAGGAATAATCGAAGGTACGGAACCACTTTATTTTCACAAACTGGAAACAGGTTATTCGAGCATTCTTTGGGGAAGCTTGAAGCATCCAAGCGAAATCCAGGCTGTAGAGTTTGGAACAACATCCGCAGCAATCTATTCAAGGTTGGTGGAGATAATAAAATTGGCTCTTGATAAGGATGAATACGCTGTGGATTGCAATCCGAGCGCATGCCAAAACTGCTCAATCTATCCGTGGCAGATAAAAAAATGTTGGCGTAAAAGAAAGGGTACTGAAGAATATGCTTGACACAATAAGATTTCTAATTCTAAAATTATAACAAGAAAGAATGTACGATATAGTATGGAGGATAATTATGATGAGCAAAGATGAAAAAGACTATAATGAGGAATTAACAATTCAAAATCAGGAAAATCAAAGGATAGCTATTTCTACAGATCGATTCCAAATCAGAGAGATTGTTCTTAATCCTAAATCTGGGTGTAATTCCTTTGAAAGCAGAGGAACAGGTATAGGCTGCCGCTGTTAGATATAGCTAACTGAACTGCTATTTTTGTAGAAATATTTGAGGAAAGTTTTTTCAACTTAATGTACTGTACATCTTAATATAATATTTCTGTTTTTCCCACTCTATCGGTTAATATGCACCGAGCAACCATCACAACACGAATTTATCTACAGCAAACACTTAAACATTAAATGTGAAGGATAGTTTTGGAAAAATTATTATCCATAGCCAGAAATGTAGTGATAATCATTGGTTATAAATTTGCGGTTGCATATAATTTCGGGATCTTTAAAGTTTATGAATTCGATAAACAAATGGGAGAGCTTTTAGTAAATTACCTTCCTTTGAGTGAAGACGCAATTATAAGTACTGCAAAAAAGGAAGGTATTATCACACGCTCTGAAGAACATTTACTAAAAACTCTTATAAAACATTTAGTTAACAATAATATATTGCAAATTGGCAAAGGTGATGCATTTCTAACTCATAAATCTTTCTCCATTCCTGCAACTACTACACTTATATTAGAGGTTTTAACAAAATGCAACTTTCATTGTCGCCATTGTTATTTGGGGGATAGATTATATTCTAAAGAACGTTTAGAAGTTTCCCTACTTCATAACATACTCTTGGATGCAAAAAAATTAGGGGTAAATAGGGTGCAAATTACTGGTGGGAACCCATCACTGCATCCAGATATAATTGATATTATAGGACTGCTTCGGCGTCATTCATTCAAAATCATTTATTTTTCAAATGGAGTGGAATTAACTGATAAGATTTTAAGTTCTTTACAAAATGCCGATGCTGCTTTACATGTATCAATCTATGGTATGAGCAATGAATCAGGACAATGGCTTACAGGAGATCATAATTATTTTGATAATATAATGAAATCGATAGACTTAATTGAGAAACACGAGTTAAAAATACGTTCACTTGATTTTATGGCTGTAGAAGAAAACATTCATGAAATAGAACATTTTATAAAATTTTGCAAGAAAAAAAGCTATCCATATCGTTTCGATTCACCCGCCATAGTTGGCAATGCTAAAACAAATAAAATCAAAAATCTTACTGAGAAGATTACAGACATTAAACCAGGTTTTGAATTTGAATCTTCCGATGTAACAAATTCTTTTCGTTTTAAGAGCTGTGAATTTGACCAGCCAACTATTCTTGCAAATGGAGATGTTACATTTTGTATTTTAAGTAATCATAACTTTAAGGAATATATATTGGGCAACATTCACAAAAATACATTACAAGAAATCTGGTTTAGCGATAAAACAAAACGACTTCTTGAAGAAAGCGATGCAAATGAGCAAGAGGTCTGTAAGTGGTGTGAGTATAAATACCTGTGTGGTGGAATATGTCCCTTTTCACGCAAATTCCATGATGTCAATCTGACAAGACAGGGAATTCCTGATTGTCATAGATATCAAAACAAGAAGTTTCGGACTTGGAAAATTATATGTTAGAGATATTATCAAATCTTTTCTGTGAGAGAACGGCAGAGTGTCGAGTCTGGGAATAATAGTTAGAACTACAAAAGATATCATCCCATTTTTATAGATTAGTACTTTCACTATTTTTGAAACAAAAAACACCGATAAAAAATTTTCCCGCCGCCCATATTAAAAAAGAATAAAGAATTTTTGCTCGGTTGAGTCCGCATAACTGCCTTGCCTGCTCCTTAATTTCATTTTAACAATCTTTGCAGGCAAGGCAGACCGCTAAGGGAAGCAGGCTCCCTCCTATGCTACCGCTTCGGCGGGTAAACTCCGCCTGTCCCGAGAGAGCTTGTGATGCGGGAAGCACCGAGACTGCGGGTGGGTGGGGTTCATTTCTTTAATTTCTTTTTACATAATTTCTTTTTACATTTGTGTAACGTATTTGGTAATATTATAGGGATAATTACCTGATTGTAGTTTGAATTTGTTTTTGAAGCGCAGCCATGCTTCGAGACTTCGGCTAAGCCCAGTCGAAGCCCAGGCTCAGGATTTCTATAAAAAAATATTCTGAGCTTTTCATATGATATTCATTTGAAATAATAGCATGTGGCATGTGTATATTTTAAAATGCAGTGATGATTCGTTCTACGTCGGATTGACAAATGACTTAAAAGATCGGAACTCGATATAACAAACTTCATAGGTTTTAAGGTTTTAAAAGAATCGCAATTTTATTTATGGTTTAAAAATACTAAATAATAATAATACAAAAAAAATATAGCTCTTCAAAATACTAAAAACTCCGGAATCAACAATCAAGGTTCATCCTGAAAATGAATAGGCACCTCAGGATGGAAGGATAAAGGCTCAATGACTCCAATACTTCAATACTCCAACTCCAATACTCCAATATAACTTCTCATTATCCTGAAGAGCCACTGATTTCAGGGGGAAAAGCTTCCGTACTTAGAATGTTACATCATCAACTCCTTACTCACTTCTCCTCACTCCTTACTTCTTTCCGGGTGGTGTGGAATTTAATTTGGTGTGATTTTTGTGGTAACTTACAAATACGTGTAAATAAATTAACTAATGTAAGAGTTATGTATTTCATACATGTTTCTATCCACAAGTCGCGTGACTTTCTTTTTTATGCCCTACACCGGACATAGCCTGATGTAGGGCAATAATGAAATTCTTTTCTTACAAACATTAATTTAAAAATTATGAAAACAATATTAAAACTACTGATCTTTAGTGGCATTATTCAATCCCTGGCTTTTAGCTGTGAGAAGACAGAAGAAATATTACCTCCTAACCAAGCCAAAGGAAGAATAATTGAAACTTTTAGAATGTGCTACGGGTATTGGGTAATGATTGAAGTGGATAATCCGAAAGGGATAGGTGTGGAAGGCACTTTTGCATTTCCGGGAGATGAAGAATCCCGGATAACCTATAAAAATGCAATTGGGGTTCCCTATTTTGAACGTATCCCTGTACTTAATACAGAAGCCCCTGATTCCATTGGAACCTGGTTGCATTTCGAATACAGGGAGCTTACTAATGAAGAACGTCATAGCAATATTTTTGTGGATACCTCATTTCATGGTATCTGCCTTACAAATATTATCCCTCCCAATGCCACTCGTTATATAATTACAAAAATTCTTGATTACCATTAAACAAAGAAGACAATGAAAAAAGTAATTTTTGCGACCATTCTTATAGTAATAAGTATTATTTCTTTTGCACAAAACAATTATTACTGGTCGGCAGGTAAGAAGATTTACCTGAAAGAAAATCCTAATGTTTTTATTGTAAAATTTTCTGATACAACTAAAAACATAGAACAGAGTGTACAATATCTGCGTAACAAAAAGGAAATTAAGTATGTAACCCCCATAAGAAATAATCTCGGCATTATTATTGCTGGGGGGGGGTATTACACTGACAGCAGACAAGCTTAAAGCTTATACTGAACTTGAAAATGCCATGCCGGCATACAAACTCGGCAATCTTCCTTTTTATCTTACCGGCGAAATTCTGTTACAACCCAAAGCGGGTATGCCGGTAGAGAATATCCTTAAAATTATAAACTATAAAGTTAAAATCGAATCCAAAACAAAATATAATACTTTTGTTTTGGAAACTGATGATTGGGACAAACTGCTGGAGTATTCGGATCTTATTTATGAGAGCGGTCTGGTAAAATATTGTCATCCAAATTTTATTGCACCGATTGAAAGAACCACGGATCCTCTTTATCCTGATCAATATTACCTGAATAATACCGGTCAGTTTGGTGGGACCCCGGGTATTGACATCAATGCTCCTGAAGCCTGGAATATAACCACAGGTAGTTCGAACATAAAGGTAGCGGTAATTGATGATGGTGTTGAATCACACGAGGAATTAACCGGAAGGATTTTAACAGGATTTACTCCTCAAACTTCTTCCAGCAACCCCGACACCCATGGTGCCCCAAATGCTCATGATCCGAGACATACTGATTATCCTTATGATTCTGACGGGCCTTTTGGACACGGCGAGTCTTGTGCGGGCATTATCGCAGCTAGTCACAATAATATAGGGATAAGAGGCATTGCGCCAAACATACATATCATTCCTATCAATATTTTTAATGATTGGAGTATAATACCATATCCTTATTATGGATATGATTCAATGTTAGTGTATGCTGAAGATGCCAGGGATTATGCTGCAGCAATAGATTGGGCGTGGGATGAGGGAGAAGCCGATGTGTTAAGTGATTCCTGGGGATATAAAACAACTAGTTCTGACAGTGTAGCTTATGCTGATAATATAATAGCTGCCATAGGGCGAGCACGGGCACAAGGTCGCAACGGATTAGGCTCAGTTGTGGTTTTTGCATCAGGAAATGAAAATGAAAATTTTCCCGGAGTTACTTTCCCTGCAAATGTTACAGGGGTTATTACGGTAGGTGCTATAGATAAAAGATCGGAAGAGCGTCGTGTAGGGAAAGAGTGTA
>CAJVYT010000055.1 GCA_913009765.1 uncultured candidate division Zixibacteria bacterium | reverse complement strand
TGATACGGCGACCACCGAGATCTACACTCTTTCCCTACACGACGCTCTTCCGATCTTATATTTTTTGGAATCGGAACGCCGACCTGCTATGACTAACTGTCCAAATATATGCGGTTCTCTTCATAAAAACCTTACAAAACTCTGCATTTTATTTCATCTATTCACGAAATCTGACAGTATAAGAATTAAATTTGTACTTTTTTTGAACAGTGTTATAACATATATTTTAGAATAAATAAAACACTGTAATTACTTACTGCATATAGAATTACATCATAATATCTATATCAAAGTTTAAAAAAGTCCTCTTTTTTTCATTTTTTTTGGCAAAGGCATATCCTTTGCATTATGACATATTGGACTTTGTAAATGGAAAAGAAGAGAATGGTTATACAAACCGAAAGGTTGGACAAAAGATGAAAAAATTGTTAATAGCTTTATTCGTTTTCGCTCTTGGGATGATGATTACGGGTGATGAAGTATTCGGTCAGTCTTTAGCCGGTACAGTCACAGTGGATTCAGTAAATGCCCAAAGAGGCGATCAAATTGCGGTTGGTGTTCGATTAAATGATAATACACAAGATATATCAGGATTATTAGTTCCTATCCGTTACTCAAACACAAACTTGATTCTTGATTCGGTATCATTTATTGGTACTTTTATTACAGATGATTTTGCCGGACTCATTGATACGGTGTCTGATTCTGATATAATTAGAATTAGTTATCTATTAACTAATTATACACCGCCTGTACGGTTTATGACTGCTCCAAACGGATTGCTTGCAACTCTGTTTTTTACCGTTAAAAGTGATGCTTCCCCGGGTGATGCCCCTATCGATTCTGTTAATATTATTGAAAACATAGGTGGATTTATTAAAGAAACAAATATTCAATTCTCAGACCCTGACGGATTAACAATATACTATCCTGAATTTAAAGCCGGTAATGTTGCTATATTAGTACCTACTGATATAAATGATGATATTAACTCAAGTTTACCTACCGAATTTACCCTTTCCCAAAATTATCCGAATCCGTTTAATCCCTCTACGATAATTTCATTTTCTCTTCCGACAGCCTCTGATATTACGTTAGAAATATTTAATGTTTTAGGTCAAAGGGTAGTAACTCTTGCTTCCGGTAGATATGCCGCGGGCAGACATCAATTTGAATTTGATGCTTCCGAGCTGACAAGTGGTCTCTTTTTCTATCGATTAACCCATCAAAATGGTGTTGAAACAAAGAAAATGCTGTTATTAAAATAAAATAATCTTTTTTTGAGATATGCCGATTAATAAAGGGATAGTCGTATAACACGATTATCCCTTATTTTATTGAAGAAAAGAGATATGACAGAAGCAGTCAAAGAACATAAAGAGATAAAAATCGGTGAATATCTGCTTACCGGAAAAATTGGACAGGGTGGAGCAGCTGAAATTTATAAAGCACGTCAGGAATCTTTAGACCGTGATGTTGCCGTAAAAATTTTATCGGCTAATTTTTCAGATGATCCGGAAATAGTTCGTCGTTTTGAACGTGAATCAATAGTTATCGCCAAATTGCACCATCCCAATATTGTAAATGTTATTGATAAAGGGTCTACCGGAGGACGGTACTATTTTATAATGAACTATATAGATGGTACATCACTGCGCGAGGTCATAGATTCAAATAAAATCTCTCTCAAGGTTAAGATGGAAATGATAGTGCAGGTCTGTAAAGCTCTTGACTATGCTCATAATAATGGTGTAATCCATCGTGATATTAAACCAACCAATGTGCTAATAGACAGACAGGGAAATGCACTTGTGGCAGATTTTGGTATTGCTCAAATTGTAGGTGTTCCCGAAACAGAAATGACTTCATCGGATATGATTATGGGGACGCTTGCCTATATGTCACCCGAACAAAAGTTAAGTTCAACAAATGTTGATCAAACAACAGATATTTATGCTGTTGGTGTTATGATTTATGAAATTCTTGTAGGTAAAAAACCGCTTGGCAGATTTAAGTTACCATCTGAAATCAATACCTCTATTTCAAAAGAATATGATTCTATAATTACGAAATGTTTAGCCTCAGAAGCAAAAGACAGATACCAGCGTGCTGTGGAACTCAAAAATGCTATTTTAGAAATAATTACCAATGGGGCTGCTTCTATGGCGTATTCTGAAATGACAGTAATTGGCTCAGAGTCACTTTTGGGTAAATGCAGACATTTGGATACAATTAAAGAAAGTCGTTACAGCACCACTATGCTTGTTGAAAACAGAGTGACAAAAAAATTATATATTATTAAAAAACATTCACGCGGCGAACAGGGACGAAAAGAAGCAAAGTTGTTGAGTTCCTTAAAACATGAAAATATTATTAATATTTTCGGTTCCGGTGGTGATAAAAAAAATACGGTTATTATCACAGAATATTCCAAAGGCGGTTCTCTTGCTGATAGAATGGCACGAAAATATAACTGGGAAAAAGCGTTTAAAATTGTTGTGGCAGTTGTATCGGGGTTACATCATGCTCACAAGCATAAAATTATTCATACAAATATCAGACCTTCAAATATTCTTTTTGATGAAACCGATATTCCAAAACTAACTGATTTTGGTTTGCCGGCACATTACGAACCTCATCAAAAGAAGAACTGGTATAATCCTCCCGAACATAAAACTTCCAAACAGGGAGATATTTATTCATTGGGAGTTATTCTACATCAAATGGTAACCGGCAGAAATCCAAGTTATGATAATGGCGGGAATCTGCGGTTAGATGATGTTAAAAATGAACTTCCTGAAGCCGTTCGTGATATGATTTGTAAATTTTTGGCTATTCGTGTTACCCGCCGGTATGTCAGTTGTGAAGAGTTTCTTGCCGATTGGGATGCTTTTGAAGAATATCGACGTGAAATGAAATTGAGAAAACCTGTCAAAAAAGAAGCAGAACCAATTGTTATTGAAAAGAGTACTCCAATTTGGGTTTATGCAATAATAGCATTAGCCGGTGCATCGGCTGTCTTATTGACTTTGTATTTTACCGGTTATTTACAATAATACAAATAAAGAACTTCCGACAAAAAATATATTTGTTAACGAATTCATAAAAGTCGGACAGGAGTGTCCGACCTGCCGATGTGTTTGTGTTGTAATGTCAGAAAAAAAAGGGTTCAGACATGTCTGAATCCTACGAGTATAAATCTATATGAGATTATGTATTTATCGTATTATTACATAAGTTTAAAGACAAATCCGACAGCGATAGTTTCTTTAAACCGTCCTTTTTTACTGATCTCTTTATCATACAAAAGCTGTGTATATAAATTTACTGTGATGATTTTTGAAACCTGTGCAGTTACAATATTTTCCCAGTTTACATCAACTGCTTTCCAGTAATCTTCAGATTCTAAACCTTTGACTGCATCAGATTCTGAAAAGAAAAATGCTTTGTACAAAGTAAGTTTGCCTGTGTATGTCATCCGTTCGGATAATTGAAAGACAGCATCAGTTACAGATTCAAACCCGCCATCGGTGAGGGTAGTGTCTAAGACATAAAATTCTTCAACGGAAGTAACTACAACATTCTTCATTATCTGACGCAGACCTAAACCTAAACGGCTGGTGAGGGATTCTTTATCTTTTTTATAAAAGACTTTTGCGATACCTGCTGATTCGGTTAATTTCATCGGAGAGAAATATTGTTTCATGCTCTCAACTTGTCCGTCATAGAATTGTGTCTCTAATCTGAAAGCAATGTATGGGTCAAAATAACCGCCGAAAGTAAATTTACCGACATTTTCAAAGTCAATCAAATCGGTAGATTTAACAGCAGGACCCCAGTTTTTTGATTCTGCGTCCTGTGTTTTTGTTTGTCCAAATGAAATTTTAAGTGTTGATTTAAAATCCAATTTTGGACTGAGTTGTTTTTCGGCAGAAGAGTTGATATTGCCAACCCAGTTAAATGAACCTGCTTCACCGCCAACCCATGAGTCGGAATATCCTGTTTGAGTTGTGGTTATATCAATAACCAGAGATTTTTGCCAACCTGCTGCGGTTGTATCGGCAGCCTGAGAATTCATTCCTGCTAAAAGAGCTAAAGTAAATATTGATAATATAAAATTTTTCATTAGTAAATTACTCTTTCTATTGAGGGTCAACTTGGTGCATGTGAACATCTTGTTGAGGGTAAGGGATAGAAATATTCTCCGCATCAAAAGTAAGTTTAACTTTTTCAGTGAAGTCCCAAAATAATCCCCAATAGTCAGCAGATTTAACCCATGGACGAACAATAAAATTAACGGAACTGTCGGCAAGTTCTGATACGGCAACAACCGGGGCAGGGTCTTGCAGTACACGACTGTCTTCTGAAAGCATTTTTTCCAAAAGATTTTTAGCCTTTTTTAAATCATCATCGTAGCCAATACCAAAAACCATGTCAACACGACGTGTTTCTTTTGCTGAAAAGTTAATGATATTGCCGCCCATAATATTACTGTTTGGAATAATTAAAGATTTGTTATCAACACTTTTCAAAAGGGTGTTAAAAATACGAATTTCTTCGACAACACCAATGGCACCGCCTGCTTCAATAAAGTCACCGGATTGAAACGGTCTGAAGATAATAAGCATGACACCTGATGAAAAGTTGGAAAGTGAACTTTGCAACGCTAAACCGATAGCCAAACCTGCGGCACCTAAAATAGCAACCATTGAAGTTGTATCCACGCCCAATGGTTTCAAAGCTGCAATGATAACGACTAACAGCAAAAATATTTTTGCGATACTTGCAATAAAACTTGTCAAGGTATCATCAACATTTGCTTTTTTCATTATTCTTTTAAGCAGTGATACTACCATACCAACAAGAATACGACCGACTATAAAAATAACAAGTGCGGTAATTATCTTTGGACCGTAAGCCCAAAGCCATTCCATAAATTTGTCTGAATATTTTTCCATCATATCTCCTTGAAAAATTAAAAATTATTTAATTGCGTAGTTTATTATATGAATTTATAAGAGAAATATTGAATTGTAAAGAATATTTTTAAGGTTAATAAGAGTTAACCGGTCTTTTTTATTTAATATGATTCGTCATCAGATGGAAAGGTCGAATTGATTACATCTTGAATATATTTTTCCACCGCATTTGAGATAATAGGGCTGATATTGGCATATTCACGTAAAAATTTGGGTTTAAAGTTTTCATCTTTTAGCCCAATCATGTCGTTGGTGACAAGTACCTGCCCATCACAATTAACTCCGGCACCAATACCGATAGTTGCAGTAGTTTGAAGTTTTTCAGTAATTTCAGAAGCAATCTCTGATTCAAGCAGTTCAAGTACAATAGCAAAACAACCGGCTTCTTCTAAAGCAAGTGCAGATTCCAAGAGATATGTTTTTGATTTTTCTTTTTTTCCTTGAATTTTTGGACCGCCAAATTTATGAATCGACTGCGGAGTCAATCCAATATGACCCATGACTGGAATACCGATTTCTACGACTCTTTTGATTGTATCATACATTTCAATACCGCCCTCCATTTTAACCGCTTCGGCGTTGCCTTCTTTTAAAAATCGTCCGGCGTTATTGATAGCGGTTTCTATAGATGGCTGGTATGACAAAAACGGCATATCTGCAATGAGAAGTGCTTTTGATGTTCCCCGAGAAACAGCAGCAGTGTGGGCTACCATAATGTCCATTGTAATCGGGAGCGTTGATGTATGTCCGTAGATGACATTACTTGCCGAGTCACCAACTAAAATAGCATCAATACCGGCATTGTCTAAAAGAGATGCGATAAAATAATCATAGGCTGTTAATACCGTTATTTTTTTCTTTTTGGATTTTTTTATTAAGAACGATTGTACAGTAACTTTTTTTCTGCTTTTGATAGAAGACATTACATTATTTTCCTGCAAGATGTCCGGATGGTGAGTAATATTTTTTTCCGGTTATCGGTTTTGAAATCTGTTCAATTAAATCTTCAAAATGTTCAGGGTTGTTTACAAAATCTATTTCATCGGTTTTGACAACTAACAGAGGAGTTTCGGTATAGTTGAAGAAAAAATAGTCATACGCTTTGTTTAAGACTTCAATATAGTCGGCTCCGATAGTTTTTTCAAATGAGTAGTTTCTTTTCTGTATTCTTTTTGTGAGAGTATGAGTTGATGCCTGCAAATAAATAGCAAGGTCAGGTTTTGGAATATTTTGTGAGAGTGTAGGAGCAACTTTGTTATACAGCGTGAGTTCTCGGTCTGATAGATTTATCGATGCAAAAATAGCATCTTTAGAAAAAAGATAATCAGCAACTATTTTTTCCGCAAAAAGATCTCGAATCATGAGCTGCTGCTGCTGCTGGAAACGTGAAATCAGAAAGAACATCTGACATGAAAAGGCGAACCGTTTTGGGTTTTTATAAAAATCTACTAAAAACGGATTTTCAAAAACTTCTTCTTGAAGCAGTTCTGCCTCTAGACATTCAGCCAGCATTTTTGAGAAAGTAGTTTTACCGACTCCAATGACACCTTCAACGGCGATATATTTTGGATTAAATATTTCTTGCGACATGATCTTTATAGAGTTCTACTTTTGAATGGTCAGATTCTTTTACAAACTCGGAAACAGGTCTTTTTTTAACGGGATGTTCTATGTTCGGAGTTATTTGTAATAGTGGTATCATAGCAAAAGGGCGTTTTAAAAGTTTTTTATGTGGTATTGTAAGTTCATCTGTATTTATAATTTTCTGCCCGAATAATAAGATATCTAAGTCGATTATCCGCGGTTTTAATTTACCTTTTTCTGTGCGACCCATTTCGGTTTCAATTTTTTCGAGTCCACATAAAAGTTCATTCGGCAGATAGAGAAATTCAATCATAATGACTTGGTTCATAAATTCAGGATTTTCACCTTTCATCCCCTGAGCTTCTGAAAGATATAGAGCCGATGTTGCTATGACTTCCAAACCGGGGAGTGCATCAATTTTTTCAAGAGCGGTTTCAAGATTTTTTTCGCGGTCACCTAAATTAGAACCTGAGAGAATATAAACTATTTCAGCCATTTGTACCTCGTTGTTAAAATATACCGGTTAATGTTGTTGTCTGCATATTTCTACTTCTACAGCCTGAATATGACCCGCTATTGGCGGATTCATTTTCCGTATACGTAATGTTACTTGATTAATCGTAAACTTGTCAAGAATCTTTTGAGAAATTTCTTCTGCTAATTTTTCTAAAAGGTAATATTTTTTTTCTTCAACAGACTCACGAATACAGTTATAGACAGCTTCGTAATTTATAGTATCTTTCAAATTATCAGACTGTCCCGCTTTGGCTAAATCGACTTCAATTTCACAGTCAACTTCATACATTCGCCCTGTTTCCTGCTCAGATGCCGAGACCCCGTGATAGCCGTAAAAAGACAAACCTAAAAGCCGTATTTTGTCATTCATCAGATTCGTCACTTTTTGTTAAAAGAGAAAGTTTTTTCTGTATTCGGCTGTATGCCTGTTGATATTCTGTGGGAGGTGCGGTGAGTGAGAGTCTCAAAAATCCTTCACCATTATTTCCAAAAACTGTTCCGGGGACTGATAATACCCGATATTTTCTGAAAAGCTGTGTTGCAAATTTATTGGCAGATTTCCGTTTTGATAATTTTCCCCACATAAATGGAAGTATATTAGAACCTATATTTTCAATGTTTAGTAATTCAAATAATTTTTCAGCTTCATTTTTTGATTTCAAAATTTCTTTTTTAACTGATGAAATATTGTCAGATGGGAATTTTCTGATTCCTTCAAGTGCCAAATCTATATAATATTTTGGAATATGGTTTGAAAACAGGGTTGCTGATTGTGCGAGTCCTTCAATAAGTTCTTTACTGCCGACAGCAAACCCAAAGGGAAGCTGAGGCAGTCCAAATTGATAGGAAAATGAATACACTTCTATTCCGATTCTTTTACCGTTTTTGGTTCCTACTAATGATATGTTCTGCTGTCCAGTGACTGATTGATAGGCGGCGTCATTGATAACGGCGATATTTTCTTTTGAAGCTGTTGCAACTAAATGTTCTAACTCAGATTGATTGAGAGTGTATCCTGTTGGATTGTGTGGTGAGTTTAAAAACAGTAATCGGCTGACATGTCCGACACGGGTAAAGAGTTTTTTAAAATCAGGTTTCCAGTCAGTTTTTGAGGACAGAGCATAACTGACAGGTTCACCTCCTGCTGCGGTTGTTACTTTTCGATATAGAGGAAGTCCCAATTCAGGCACAAAAATTAAATCTCCCGGGTCAATATAGGCAAGGGCTGTGGAAAAAAGTATTTGTGAAATTCCACCGCCGATATAAACTTCTTTTTTGGGATTAATTTTAATTTTGTGCTGTTCATATATCCAGTCTGATATTGCCTCTTTAAGCAGTTGAATTTTACCAGAAGATGCTTTTTGTAAAGAATCAGAGGAGATATGCAAATCTTTATCAAAAGGTATATTCCAGTTAAATTTGCCCAAGTCAATCAATTCAGTTTTTTTTATAAGCGAGGGTTTATCATTATCAGGAAGAAAAGAAAACAAATCAGGAGGAAATTGATAGGTGCGGTTCGCTTTATCAATAAGAACTTTTTTTATCATAACAGCCTGTTAGGATTAAGAATTCCACGCCTCATCGAGCTTGGCTCGCATTTTTTCAAGTCGTTTGAAATCATCTGATGGAATCGAGTTGATATTGCCTAACTGACGGGCAAGATGTACTATTCGGGCAAAATGTTCAACTGTTTCATGACGGTTAAACGCTTCCGATAAATCATGCCCAATAGTTAATAAGCCGTGATTTCTGAGCAAAAAGGCATTATTGGTTTCTAAATGTGGTTCTAACGATTTTGGAAGAGCATCGGTGCCGGGAGGAGCATAGTCGGTGAGTGGAATCCCGCCGATAAACAGCACAATTTCGGGCAAAATATCTTCTTTGAGCTCAATTCCGGCTGCTGCAAATGCAGTCGAGTAGGGAGCATGGGAATGTACGCAAGACTTTATTTCGGGTCTTGCTTTATAGACCGCTAAATGCATCAGCATTTCAGATGATGCTTTATTACTGCCTTGCAGATGTTTGCCGTTGATATCGACTATAACCATTTCGTCAGGTGACATTCGTCCCTTGGCAATGCCGGAGGGGGTTATCATGATACGGTCGTCATCAAGTTTAACCGAAATATTGCCGTCAGTACCGGCAAGCATGCCCCGCTCATAGAGCAGTTTTCCTATATCGCAGATTTCTTTTTTCATCGTAAATGGTGTACTCATAGTTTCTTCAAAGTAGACGGTTTTTGGAAGAAAGTCAACAAGAGAGAATAGGAAAGTGAGGTGTTGATTGTAGGGAGCAGGCTTGCCGGTTCCGATATGCTTTTGTAGGGTTGAGGATGTCTCAACCTCAAGTAGTCGGGTTCCGCAGCCTGTAGGCTGTTCCGTTGGTTTGAAATCGTTAGATTTTTAGAGTAGAGTAATATCTTGAGTCACCCTGAGCGGAGTCGAAGGGGACGAACCTACAAGATTTATTTGATTAATTCAAATAAATTTGTATTATAAAACCATGAAAACAGGATGGGTTTATATCTTTCTATGTAGCGACGATAGCTTCTATACAGGCAGTACATCTAATTTACAAATCAGAATTTATCAACATGAAAATAATCTTTTACCTTGTTATACAAACAGAAAACATCCGTTAACATTAGTTTTTCAGCAAGAGTTCGAAAGTATAGAAGATGCGATAAAAGCTGAAAGGCAAATAAAAGGGTGGACAAGAAAGAAGAAAATGTCACTTATTAAAGGTGATTTTGAATTATTACATGCATTATCAAGATGTAAGAATGAGTCTAAATCTGACAAGAGGTAGTTAATTCTTTAAAAGTCCCTTCGACTCCGCTCAGGGTGACTTTTAAAGTATTTGGGAAATGATGTTATTAAAAGATTGTAATTAATATACCAAAATCCCCGGAGTGCGGGGATTTTATATTTGGCTTACGGAAGTAGCCGATAGAGCGAGAATCTTCAAGTATCTCAGAATCGTTCTAGATTCCTATCCTAATTTTTCGATTTCAAATCTTAAAATTAGTTTAACTCAAATCAACTCGAATGACAGAGCTACTCCAATGGTTGAACCTATGGAGCGAATTCCAAATGGCTATATCAGGTTATCCTTTGGGTTGTCCAAAGAAGGCATCAATATTCCAAATTGGTCGTTCATTATCTGTATATTTACACCAAATTCGCTTGGTACTCGCTATCTTTTAGGAGCCACATAAAGTCTACTATGTGTTTGACTATCATTGGACTCCTTTCTGTACCTTTATACAGTACATCTATAATATTACGAATATAGGATAATTAAACAATCACTTTTTGAAAGAAACCCCAAAATAATATGAATCGTTTTTACTGCTCGAGTGTCTTAAAGAGGTGAGAAAATAGATAAATTTTGAAATAAAATGCATCATTTTGTGGTTTGATACGTTAAATATAATAATAAGAGTTTGATCAAAAATAGCTTGACCAAATAGAAACCTTTAACTATCTTACTTGGCTAAATAGTCGGAGGACTAAGATAAGTGAATTTGGGTAGTAACTCTCCGCAAGATAAAAAACAAGATACGAAAAAGTCGTTTCGGGCAGTATCACTTTTTGTTTTGACGGCTTTATTTTTTACATTTTTTGGAATGCTGGTCACATCTAATTTTGACCTCACTCCAAAAACTATCGCACAAACCCCTCTGAATATAGCCCAAACAGGGTTACGTCCGGTAGTGTATCGTGGAGATGAGACTGAATCTCCATTTGTACAGGTTGTTGAGAATTCGTCTGATGCTGTTGTTAATATTTCTGCAAAATCAGTACAGACAAATACTCCATGGTGGCATCAAAGTCAAAGTTCAACATCGTCAGGTTCAGGGTTCTTTTTTAGAAAAGAAGGATATATCCTGACTAATAATCATGTTATCGAAAATGCAACAGAATTATATGTCACGACGGCATCGGGGTATCGTTATGATGCTAAATTAGTTGGAGCAGATCCTCAGACTGATTTAGCAGTTGTAAAAATAGAACCAAAAGATGAAAAAATTACAGTAATTCCGTTTGGCGATTCTGAAAATCTCAAAGTAGGCGATTGGGCGATTGCTATCGGGAACCCCTTTCCACAGCAAGGACTTAACCGCACGGTAACTGTTGGAGTTATATCAGCAAAAGGTCGTCGAAATTTGAATTTTGGTAACGAAACTCCAACCTATCAAGATTATATTCAAACCGATGCATCGATAAATCCTGGTAATTCCGGAGGACCATTGTTAAATCTTCAGGGTGAATGTATAGGAGTCAATTCGGCTATTTTATCTCCGACGGGTGCATCTGTCGGTATCGGATTTGCCATACCTATTAGTTTGGCTCGCTCGGTAGTACCTGATTTAATCGCTTTAGGTAAAGTTAATCGAGGATGGTTAGGTGTGTGGCTTGGTCAATTGACTGAAAAAGAAACACGAGCTCAAGGAATTGACGGTTTACATGGGGTAATGATAGATTCTGTTTTCGGAGAATCACCTGCTGATATTGCAGGGATAAAATCCGGTGATATTATATTGAAGGTAAATGGTCAGGAAGTTGAAAATAATAGGCATCTTTCTGTATTAATTTCACAGGCAAAAGGCGGTCAACCTGTTCCTATTGAATTTATACGAGATGGTAAATTGCATGAAGTAAAAGTAGTTGCTGCCGATAGAGCTACTTTTATGGCTTCTTTGGAACAGGAACGTAATAGTACCATGATACCATCAGATACTCGGTCTGTTCAGTGGCTCGGCATGGAGTTAGTAACATTTACCGATGAGTTGGCTGCTTTAATACATATTGAGCCGGTAGATGGAGTATTTGTACAAAGAGTAGTTATAGGAACTCCGGCTGATAATTCTTCAGTAAGAAGAGGAACAGTAATATTGCAGGTAAATAATCAATCTGTTTCGTCAGTTGATGATATACTTCGGATTTCAAAAGAGATTCCATCTTCGGCAACTCGTATTCCTATGATTGTAGTTGAGCCTGATGGTTCAGTAGCGAGAAAAGTAATTAGACCATAATGATAGTAGTATGGAATATATAGCAGTATCTCAGGAATTTTCTGGGATGAAGAAACAATTTAAGTTGGAAGGAGTTAGTCAGGAAATTGGCTAAGCAATCCCTAAAATATCGTGATGAAGACAGGTCTTTGGATTTGTACTTGCGCGAAATCGGGGAAACCCCTCTCATTAATGCCGAAGAAGAAGTCCGGTTAGCGAGAAAAATTAAGCAGGGCGACAAAAGAGCTCTGGAGAAATTAACAAAGGCTAATTTGCGGTTTGTTGTTTCGGTAGCAAAGCAGTACCAAAATCAGGGTTTATCACTGGCTGATTTAATCAACGAGGGAAATATCGGATTGATTAAAGCTGCCAAACGGTTTGATGAAACCCGTGGATTCAAATTTATCAGTTACGCCGTGTGGTGGATTCGACAGGCTATTTTGCAATCTCTTGCGGAGCAGAGCCGAATTGTGCGCTTGCCATTAAATAGAGTCGGAACCCTGCATAAAATCGGAAAGGTATCCTCACGGTTAGAACAGTCGCTTGGACGGCTGCCGTCTCCTGAGGAAATCTCAAAAGTTCTTGAACTTTCTGAGGGCGAAGTTTCTGATACTTTGAAAATCTCAAACTCGCATCTTTCGTTAGATGCCCCATTTTCCGCATCGGAAGATAATTCTCTTATTGATGTGTTAGAAGATGAATTCCAGCCGTCGCCTGATGAAGCCCTTTTAGACGGGTCTTTAAAGGTTGAAATTGAAAAAGCGTTGGATTCTCTGACACCACGAGAGGCGGAAGTAATCAATCTTTATTTTGGTTTACACCATGAAAAAGCATTGACGCTTGAAGAGATAGGAGCTCGATTCTCACTGACCCGCGAACGGGTACGCCAGATTAAAGAAAAAGCGATTCGCAGACTCCGTCATGCCTCAAGAAGCCGTTCTTTACGTGCTTATTTGAATTAATGATTGATAATAGATTTACAATAAAAAAAGCCCGTTTATGCGGGCTTTTTTTTATTGTAAGCGATAGGTTTATCTTCTTTACAATGAGTTTCTAATCCTGTAGATTACATTTTATGGGAGTATTAAAAAACATCAAAAAAGAAAATATTGCTTTATCTTTGGCAGTTGTAATGCTGGCTGTTGTAGGTTACCAAATATATTCTCAAGCAGACGGTTATAGCTATCTTTCTGATGAACACACCCTTGAAATCGTAAAATCGAAATTTTGGGCATTGTCATGGATTCTTATCGCAGCATTTGTTATCTATTGGAAACGCGAGAAATCTTATGCTCCGGCATTGACTGTTTTTGCTGTCTCGGCTTATTTTGTTGTCTTGTATGGTATTATATTTTCAGGTACTGAATTCGGGATGCATGGACATTGGGGAGATAATGGAAATCGTTTGGCTGAAATTTGTAAGATGATGGCATATAATAGTTTTTTCCAAGATTGGTATCTGAAAGATTTACCAAGTTTTTATCCGCCTTTATGGTTTTATACAATGTCTCTTTATGGAAAACTGTTACACATTGAAGCATATCAAACTATTAAATTTGGATATCTTTTTATATTTATGCTCTACCCATGGATATTGTTTTGGGCGTGGAAAAAAGTTGTGAAACCGTCAGTTGCTGCGGCGATCGTCGTGGGAACAATTTTCTTTGCTTTTCGATATTTGGACTGGATTTACTATGAACATATAACAGCGGCACTATTTATACCGTGGTGGTTATACTATTTTGAAAGAGTAAAACAAAAGGAAAATCAAAAAGGAATTGACTGGAAATTTTATTTTTCCGGAGCGGTTTTTGGTGGTTTACTTTTTATGACCTATTACTATTGGTTTTTTATGGCGGCAGCGGCAGTGCCGTTTACATTAATAAATCAATATTCTAAATCGAAAAATATCTCTTTGGTAATTTCTGAAATTCGCCATAAAGTGATACTTATGGTCGGTGTTGCACTTGTTAGTGTTGTGTATTGGGTGCCTTTACTTCGAGTTATTTATTGGAATGGTATGTCATCTTCTCAAAATGTATGGTTTGGTCTCAGGCATACAAATCTCACGAGTCATTGGAATGAAATTTCTATTGAAAGTTTATTGATAGTATTAGGTCTGTTTTTCGTTTTTTATCTATACAATAACCCCAAAACAGGGAAACTGCTTTACTTATTTTAATAGATAGGTATATGAATTTAGATGGTTCTTCGTTTCAATCAAGAAAGATATTAGAGTTTGTGCATGTGTTTGCTTTAGCACCTGCATCAATCGGTGTTATGTTTTTATATAAAAAATATAACAGCAATAAATCATTGGTGAGTGGGTTGTTTGGTGTAGTTTTTATTTTAGCGATTATTGTATCTAATGCACAGACCAATAATTATAGCACGGTTAAATTTCAGAATGGGTTAAAACAAAGAGTTCCAATTAATGATCTCAAAGTTTTTGAGAGTGTTGAGACTTCTCATAAAGTATTTTTGACAAGTCATTATTTGGAAGCCTGTTATTTGCCGTATTATCTATTTATTCCCCTAAACAATATGACAGATCGGAAGAGCACACGTCTGAACTCCAGTCACACTGATATATCTCGTATGCCGTCTTCTGCTTGAAAAAAAAAAAAATAACACTCTCTTTATTTTTTTCTTTTTTTCTTCTTCTATAACTTCCACTTAGATCCTCTCAGATATCACATCTCTCTCTC
>CAJVYT010000054.1 GCA_913009765.1 uncultured candidate division Zixibacteria bacterium | reverse complement strand
TCATGAGGTTATCTCCTGTTAAAATTGTGTCTTCCGCAAAAGCGGTGGAACACGGGTTTAAAGGTTTTTATTTTAATATAATGAGATAACCTCTTTCTTTTTAGAACTTTTATAACATAGTAACTACTTTAGCTTAAAAAAAATAGTGAGGAACATTGAAATGACATTAAATAAAACACAAAAAACAATTATTTATGTTTGGCTATTATTATTTTCTATTTGTTTAATTTTTCCTCCATATTCTGCAGATATAAATATATATGTTCCTCCTGGCGGGGGGAGAGTATTTGGTGATTCAATAACAGTAAATGAATTTATTGGTTATAATTTTATATTTCATATACATAAGCATACATTCAATATTCGAAATTTTCAAATAGATATTATAAGGCTCTTTTTACAATGGATAGCCCTAACAGTAATAATGCTAACACTTGTAACACTAAACAATAATAAGAAAAGAGAGGTAGATGACAAAACAAATTAGACTATTTGTGTTTGTGAGTTTTATAGCAATGTTATTCCTCTCTTGCGATAACCCCAAAAAAGAAGTATCGCAAAAATCAAACGACAATATTGAAAGAATAAATACATTTATCAAAAATAACAAAGCCATTGAAAATTGGAGTAGTTTTTTTAAACAAAAGCATCCCTTCACCTACCATTATGATGAGTTCATTTCACACTACAAAGACTCTCTGTTATATTTTAGAGGCTACGTTGATGATATTGTTAAAAATGATTCAACCTATATTTGTATTGTTTATCATTATGACGATTATTTTACTTATTTAGAGTTATCATGTACAAAACAGCAGGTAAAAATGATAGAGAATAATAAAACAGAAACAGATTATAAACCATTTGGGATTTTAATAAAAGCTAATTCATATTCAAAACCAAAATTCAATGTTTATGCTGATGAAATATATGTAGAACCAAATGAGGGTGACTATTACCAATCAGAATTAGAAATTGACATTTCAGATACTTATATTCTTCATGGAGAAATGATTGATTTAGTAAGTCTCAATGTCAAATATATTTGGGAACTACCCAATGAATAAAACTAACTGGAAAAGAGTAATATCACGGGTGCCCCATCCGCTTGGGGCTTGTTGAAAAACCCTCTAAAGGCGTCGTCGGGAACCCTTTCCTGACGATTAAACAGTCAGGAAAGGGTTCCTGACTGCTCAAGTTGTGACAATTTGAACTTTTTCAACAAGCCGGCTTGCGGTGGGATTTGATAAACCTCACCATTGTTAAATCTTATTTCATATTAAATAAACGAAAATATTGAATAGATTGTCAATTATAATAAATTGATATGTCGGGTTTCTCGATTTTGAAATCTTACGATTTCAAACCAACGGAACCAGACCTACAAAAACTTATGATGGCAGCATCACAGGGATGTTGCCCTACAAAAACTATTTCCCTATGGATATTTCTGTCAGGTCTTGGAAAGGTCTGACCTGCTAAAATACAAACTGTTTTAAATACAAATATTTAAAAAGCTTTCTCTCTTGGACCAAATAGTCCGGTGCCGACCCGAATCATGGTCGAACCTTCTTTGATTGCCAATTTAAAATCCGAACTCATCCCCATCGAAAGATTATCAAAATCATTACCGACAATTTGCTGACCTGCTTTGAAAAGCTCTCGACAACGTTTAAAAGCCGTACAAATTTTTTCTTCATTATCGGTGTGCGGTCCAATGGTCATGAGACCGGTTAATTTGATATTGGGAAGTTGATATATCTGTTTTACTAAATCAATTGTATCAGCGATAGAAACACCATTTTTTTGAGGCTCCTCTGAAGAGTTAACTTCTACAAAACATTCTATTGTACGGTTAAATTCGCCGGCTCGTTTTGAAATTTCTTCGGCAAGTTTTATTGAATCGACTGATTGAATACAATCAAATAGTTCTACAACTTTTTTAACTTTATTTGTCTGCAAATGTCCTATCATGTGATAACGGGCAATTTGACCAAGTTCTAAAATTTTTGGTTCAGCATCCTGAAGACGGCTCTCCCCAATATTGAAAATTCCCGAAGCAACCGCAATACTGATAGCTGCTGCCGGAAATGTTTTTGTTACTGCAACTATTGTTATATCGTCGGCATCACGGTCATACTCTTCGCAAACCTCTGCAATTTGACCGTTTAGTTCCATTAAGTTTTTTGCAAATATATCTTTCATTGTCTTTGACAATAAAGCACGAAACTATAAAAAGATGCAAGATATTTATTGACTTTTATTTACTATACCAAAGCTAAAACAGCTGTGTCTTCTTTATTACTCGGAATCTCTGGCTGTACAACAGGGGTTTCTATTGTCTCAGGTGTCTGGGGAACAAACTTTGAAGCAATCATCGAGACAGCATCATCAACTTTCCCAAAGAAAGATTCTATAGAACCAATAAGTTGATCTTTGACTAGTGAAACCGTTTCTTCAGAAAATCCAAGTTCATTAACTGCCATAGTAAAAAATTCGTCCGCTTTGGCAAGCATGTCAGATTCAGCACCATTTAAGTAACTATCAACAGTATCAAAGAATGTTGCCATCATTTCAGATGTGCCTGACTCAGCAACATTTCCGGCTGATTTTACATAATTTTCCAGATTATTCGGATCTGCTTCGGCAACCTGTTTTGTTTGTACATTCAACCTGTTTAAAAACGAGAAATTGAATTTTGAATCCATACGGTACCGTAAAGCAAACTTATTAACCGTACGGCGGTAATTGTTAGAAGATTCTGTTTTCATCGACTTACGCATTTTGGTAGATTCATTATAAAATGATTGTAAATTGAAATTTTTAGCTTGAGCATCAAAAGCACCGGCTAACCGAGACTTACTTTTGATTTTTGATATTTCAACAGACTTGCCATCAACATTTTCTGCCATATTTGTTTCGATTATTTCAGAGCTTTTAATATCAAATGCCGCTTTTAATCCAAACCCACCGGCAGCAAACTCGGTTATTTTTTGAGTATCACCGTCAGCAAGAGATTCTGCTATCCCTTGAATTGCATGTAAGTCAAACTGTAACATCATCTTATAGTCTAAGTTTGTTTTGCGGCTAAAATATGCGACATCACCGGTTTCAGCATTTGCAGGGAGATTTTCTTTTTTTGGCTCTGTTGGGTCAGAATATGTCGGCTTTTCTGATGCAGGTTTATTTTTATCTGTTGATGTAGTCGGTTTTTCTGATTTATTTGACGGCAGATATGAATCAGCAGGAAGTTGTTCTTGGGGAGCTGATTCTTTTGTGCTGTCTGTGTAGTAATGCTTGGGAGTTTTACCAAGACTCACAGAATTTGATAATTGCTGGTAATGGTCACGGAAGTTGTTTGCTATTTGATTAAAAAAACTTGAGATTCCCATTTTGTATTCCTCTTTTGTTTAGTTTCAAAACTACATTTTATATCGGCAATTTGATAATTCTCTAAAGCGTACTGCCAAAACAGAGGAGCTTTTGATTGACACTTGACAAACATTGTGAAAGTTATAACTTGTTGAAAATAAGTTGAATATTTTAAACAAAAGGATACAACAATTATGACTCCCGTACATCCAGATACTTTACAAGCATTATCAACAGGTATTCAAGCCGAGGTCGCTTCGTATGTTTTTTATATAGAAGCAGCAAAAAAAGCTAATAATGACGCTCAAAAAGAAATTTTACAAAAATTAGCTCACGAAGAAAAAGACCATTTCCATATTTTGGAAAGACAATATGATTCCTTGGTCAAAACTGAAAAATGGATTTCCACTTCTGATATTTTAAAAGAGGAAGGTCTCCCGGAAATTTCTGAAGATATGACGAATGAGCATAAAAGTTTAATTGATGAGGTTACTAAAGCTGATTCAATGGAAGCCATTTTAGACATTGCCTACCGTTTGGAAGTCGAAGCGTATGATCTGTTTCATGGTGCTGTTGATATGTGTGATACAGATGAAGGTAAGAAGATTTTTACCGAGCTTGCCAAATTAGAACAAGGTCACATGATACTCATTGATGAAATGCGTAAAAAATTGTAAGTACTTTAGACTTTTTTTATTAAATCCTCTTAAAAGCCTCATATTGTTGGGGCTTTTTTTATTTGTCATTTCACTCTTTTAATTGTATACATAGATACAATGCCACCTGCAAAAAAACTACAGTGGATTGAGTTGTCGCAAAAAGCGATGCACAAAAATATCCGGTCGCTTTCATCGCTCGCACCAAATAAACTACTTGCTGCCTGCGTAAAAGCAAATGCCTACGGACATGGTATAACGGAAACAGTTAAAATACTTTTAGAAAACAATAACGTAAACTATCTGACTGTCCACTCTATGCGGGAAGCTATAAAATGCCGTCGAGCAGGATGGCGTAAGCAAATTATGCTTTTAGGACCGGTAGAACTGTGCGACAGCGATGCTGTCTTGGAGTTTGATATTGAACCGGTAGTGTTTAATACAAAATTTTTAGAAAACATCGGCAAACGTGCCGATAAATTCAATCGAACAGTTAGAACCCATTTGAAACTTGAAACCGGAACAAACCGTCAAGGTATCACCGAAAAAGATATAGCAAAATTTGCCGCTGTATATAAAAAATATAAATCTCTCGGCAAACCGTATGGTGCTTCAACACACTTTGCCAATATCGAAGATACTACCAATCACGAATATGCCGAATATCAACTTGAGCAGTTTCATAAACTTTTACAAGTTATGACAGCCCATAAAATTAAACCGACAATCAGACATACAGCCTCATCGGCGGCAACTATTCTCTTTGGAAAAACCCATTTTGAAATGGTTCGCCCCGGTATTTCTCTCTATGGATACTGGCCCTCCAAAGAAACCTATCTGTCACATAAATTAAGCGGTGGGGAAAATAATCTGTTTGAACCGGTTTTAACATGGAAATCTCGAATAACCCAAATTAAAAAAGTTGAGTCTGATTCTTTTATAAGTTACGGATGCACCTACCAAACAACCTCCAAATCAAAAATAGGAATTATACCGGTCGGATATTATGACGGCTATGACAGAGCTTTATCAAACAAAGCATATCTGTTAATAAATGGAAAAAGAGCTCCTATCAGAGGTCGAGTTTGTATGAATCTAATGATGGCAGACATCACCGATATTCCAAAAGTTAAGTTAGAAAACGAAGTTACCCTTTTAGGCTGCGAAAAAAACGAACATATTACCGCGAATAGAATTGCCGAGTGGGCTGACACCATAAATTATGAAATTCTGGCTCGTCTTTCCGGCGAAATTTACCGTGAAATTGTTCCATAATTCACAAATATAGCAATACTAAACCCTTTTTATCGTAATTGCGAGGGAGATAAGTCATTGAATAACAACAAGATTATTTATTTTGCCTTTATTTTAAAAGATATTTCCCTTGACAAGACCACTTAAAAAAGATATAATTTCTTGTGAAGCATTTCACATGAAAAATATATAGTTTTTGTTTGAGTAAAATAAGTAGGAGTTATTGTAATTATGTCATCTGAACTGCCTGAAAAAAAAAGAATCTCAGAATCTACAATTCATAGACTTTCTATGTATTATCGTTCTTTATCCTTATTACAAAAAGAAGGATATGATACTGTGTCCTCTAAAGAACTGGCAAAACGGGAAAAGCTAACTCCGGCTCAAGTACGAAAAGATCTTTCATTTTTTGGCTCATTTGGCACCCGTGGTTTAGGCTACGACGTCACCGAACTTAAAACTAAAATCGGTGAAATTTTGGGAATAGACCGTCAATGGAAAGTTGCCGTGATAGGAATAGGTAATATTGGTTCTGCTTTAGTCAGTTACAAAGAATTCTCCCGTCAGGGTTTTAATATTGTAAAACTATTCGATAATGATCAAAGAAAAATCGGTTCAAACCATAAAGGACTGATTGTTTCAGATATAAATAATCTCGAAAAAGAAATTGCTGAAGATGGTATTGAGATGGTTATTATAACTGTGCCTGCCACAGTTGCTCAATATATGGTTGATGATGTTGTCCGTGCCGGTGTAAAAGCAATTTTGAATTTTGCTCCGATTAATTTAAAAGTTCCATCAAATATCTATCTGAGAAATGAAAATATGTCAATGGAACTTGAGTATCTTTCATTTGCTATTGTAAATAATCATACGCCAAAGAACATGAAATAAATAAGGTATAATTCAAGGATGAATTAAAACCTCTTTTTTGAACGTCCTCTTTGATAAGTGGTCTGTGGCGACAGACCACTTTTTTTTAATTAATGCAGAGATTTAATATAATTTCAGTATAATGAACAACAGTAATGTACTATATAATTAACTAATTTAGTCGATAGAAGAAATATGAAAAAAACACTACTCATTGTAATACTCCTATTCAATATGGGAGCCATAACATTATTTGCCCAAACATATGATTCGGTACAAGTATATAGTCAAATAGCAGGGAAAGCCCTATATGATAAAAATTATGACCGTGCTGAAACATATTATAACCATGTTCTCCGTTTTGACAAAAACAACTACAACGCAATAAAAAGTCTCGGCGTTATTTATTCTGCGACCGGCGACCAAAATAAAGCGAAAGAATTTTTTAAGCGTGCATATAAAATGAATGACGCTGACTACGATGTTTGCAATAACTTAGGTGTTATTTACTCTGGAGAAGGGAACAGCCAAAAATCTATTTCATATTATAAAAAAGCGGTAGCTTTAGACTCAACCAATGCTCTTTATCTCACAAATCTTGGTCAAGAATATGCCAAAGACAAACAACTGGGAAATGCATTGAAAGTACTATTACGCTCTGACAGTTTACAGCCAAACCAACCGATGACACTTTTTAATTTAGGCAATGTATACGCATCTTCAAAAAATTATCCACAAGCAGAACTCTACTATGAGAAATGTCTAAAACTTAATCAAAATAACTCTGAACTATATTATTTTCTGGCAACAGTCAAACGTAACTTAAAAAAATATGATGAAGCCGAGGCTCTTTATCAAAAAATTATTAAACATAACAGTACTAATTCAAAAGCTATTATGTCGTTAGGAATTTTGTATTCAATACAAGATAAATATCAAGATGCAATCACGCAGTACAAAAAAGTTCTTGCAATTGACTCTTTGTTTATGCCTGCCAATATTTCTTTGGGCGTCAGTTATTCTTTAGCCGGAGAAATAGATAAAAGTAATGCTGTCCTAAAAGATTTATTTGATACCGACTCAGCCTTAGGTTTTCGAATGCTTGATATTCTCAAATACGAATACTCAAAAAAAGCAAAAAAATAATAGAATACTGTCATACATCTAAACTCTATACACAATCGAAAGGGTTTGTTGAAAAACCTATTGATTTTGGAACATACTTCGACTCCGCTCAGTATGACAAACTATAAGTCCAATATCCTGTCATTGCGAACAGAGTCCGCAAAAGTGGACGAAGTGCAGCAATCTTATGTTTTTGTTAAGCATTAAGCTTAGAGATTGCCACGTTTCGTTCGTTATCACTCACTCGACTCGCAGGAGGGTTTTTCAACAGTCCCTAAAGTGTAGGGTAATTCCTACACCTTGTGTGTCATATTCCCCATTTTCTTAACAGAGAAAAACAGCAAGTCTACTCTCTTACAACAACTTATATAAACGGCACAGCTTTTGTTATATACATTTACATAAAACACTCACAGGAGAATGATCGTATGAAAAAATTTATTCTATTCACCGTTTTAAGTCTGCTATTTGTTTTTACTGCTGTTGTGTCAGCAGGTTCTAAGAAGAATATAAAACAGAACAAAAAACAGGTTAACAGCACCATAGCAGCATTTAACAACTTGTCTTTGGCTATTGATTATTGGCATGATGCTACATTAAAAGCTGACAAAAAAGCAGTTGCTGAACATTTACAAATGATTTATGCAATAATTTCAGAAGATATCAAAGCTCATTATCAATCGGTTTCGTATGCCAAGCTTGAAGCATCGTATTCTCAGGATAATTCTAAAAACAATAATAACATAAAAGTTGATAAGTATAATTTACAGGATGAAGAATCAAACCTAAAATCTAAAAAATTAATATTTGCATCTTTAAAAAAATCAAAATCATTTGGGTACTCGTATCGATTACTTGCAGATTATCAACAATTATTAAAAAATGAAATTAATGCCAATAAAATTGAAATTGCTGAAGATGTTTCACAGCAAAAAGAAAATGCGGGACAAATTAGGGTTATAAGATAAATTTTTGATTTCCCTCCTGTGATCCTTATCAGAAACGCCGTACATATCATTGTGCGGCGTTTTTGTATTAATTACAACAGACAGCTTTTTTTTAACACGACCTAACCGACTCCTCAAGTGGAAAAATAACAATATATCAACATGCATTATTTTGAAATGCATTGAGCAAAATATCAAAATAGTATACCTAATTCTTAACAGGCTGACGTTTTTTACTGTTCTGGATTCCGGCTGTGCCGGAATGGAAAATTGGAAATAGCTGTATTTAAAAGTAAAGTTGAAACATGCTCTAACCTCTTATTAAATCGGAAAAGAATGTCCAAACTACTTATTAGAAATATGTATACCAGTTTCCAACAATTTATATATTGTTTTTTAACAGCATCCGTTCGGTTTTTTGGCGTAGACTCGTACTGTTGCTACTTTGCCAGCATACTTCTCAGCATCATAAAGGCTGAATGTTCTATCTTCATCGGTGCCGCACCCGCAGTTATCATTTGCCATAGCAGCTAAAGATGATGAATCATATACTAACTTTTCAGTAACTTCGACATCGACAAAACCTGCTTCGGTCATCAGCCTGATATACTCATCTTCTTCGACCGCACCTGCAATACATCCGACCCATGCACCAATATCTGAAC
Organism: uncultured candidate division Zixibacteria bacterium; assembly: GCA_913009765.1. Next base: position 5,920 of record CAJVYT010000054.1, on the reverse strand, counting down.
GGAATTCATCGGGAAGCCCGATTGTTACTATGTCTGAAACCATAACTTGACCTCCCGGTTTTAACACCCGAAACGCTTCTGAAAAAACTTGTTCTTTTTCAGGGGAGAGATTGATAACACAGTTTGAAATTATCCAGTCAACTTCGGAATCTACTACCGGCATTTTTTCCATCTCGCCTTTGCGGACTTCGGCGTTTTTAATACCGGCAGTTACTAAATTTTTACGACAGACATCTATCATGGCATCGGTCATGTCGAGTCCGATTGCTTTACCGGTATCACCGACTTTTTTTGCTGCTAATATTAAATCAAGCCCCGAACCTGAACCAAGGTCTAAAACAACATCACCCGGTTTTACTTTCATAAACGGCACCGGATTCCCACACCCAAACGATGATACCGTCCCCGGCATATTGGCGAGTTGTTCTTCTGTGTATCCTGCCATTTTCGCAAACCGCTCAGCTGCCTCTTTGTCAAACTCAACCGGATGAGGAGTGCAGCATGATGAATCTGTAGATGAATCAGAGGTTGGAGGGCAACATTCCGATGAGACATTTTCAACTTTGAGTTGAATTGCTTTGGCGTAGTGGTCTTTTATTTTTTCTTTGATGTCTTTAGGAGCTTTGTGTTCGGACATATTTTTATTTCCTATACTTTTTATATATTATTTTTATTTCCAATGTACTATAAAATAGAACATTGTGAAGTGGAAAATGTTCACAGCAAAAACATTTTATACTCCACTCCTGCCCCTCTATTTTATAGAAAAAGATGTGAGATATTTCTATTATTAGAGCAAATCTTTACTTTCATCTGCCATGTGCTACATAGCTTAAGCGTCCTAATTACAACGTCTTAACAAACAATTACTAAAATCTTCAAAAGGAGGCTTGACTTAAGTCATATCCATTTACTCCTCTTTTACCGATTTTAGATTAAAATAAAGAAATAATAATGTACATACTTTGACTCCACTCAGTATGACTTGTTAAACAAAAAGGATAAACTAAATGGATGAATTAAACAAAATACCTCCAACCGGCGGATGCCCCGGGTCTGCCATGCGTCAGTTTAACTCTCCTGCATCCGAACAAAATAGCGACAGCTCTCAAACCGAATCACAACCGTCACAACTTGCTCAATGGCCGGTTCAATTGATGCTTGTCCCACCGCATGCACCGTATTTTAAAGATGCCGAATTAGTTTTAACTGCCGATTGTGTACCTTTTGCGTATGCTGATTATCACAAAGATTATTTAAAAGGTCGTCCGATAGCAGTTGCCTGTCCAAAACTTGATAATTTGCAGTTTTATGTTGAAAAATTAACTGAAATGATAAAGCTGAACAATTTTTCAGCTATTGAAGTATTAGTTATGGAAGTGCCATGCTGTAACGGACTTTCGCAAGCAGCTATAATGGCTCGTCAGAATGCAGGTGTCGATTTCCCCATTAAAATTACAACAATCGGCGTTCGCGGAGAAAATTTTGGAACTAAAGAGTTGTAATACCGTTAAACAAGTATTTATGCTTCAATATTCTTGAGTATAGGAATTGATAATAAAATTAGCAGGTGCTGACAGTCACCTGCTTTTTTTATGTAGTCTATATTTTTTTCTTTATGAAAACTTCTTATAATTTTATCAATTTTTTTACTTCATCGTGTAGTGCTGCTCGGTAATGCAGACCGCCGATTTCCGAAGCCCGCATAGTTTCTGAAAATTTTTCAAAATGTTTTATATCAACCAAAGCAACTTCGCGAATTTCATTTGTATCGGTAAATTCAAAATTACCACTTATATATTTTGCTTGAAAAATATACGAATGCCAATTAATAATTTTATCTGAATTTTTTTGTATAAACTGAACATAGGTTTTTAACAAAAAATTTTCAAACTGAATCTCGCATCCCGTTTCTTCGCGTGCTTCTCGTTTAGCACCTTCGACAAAATCTTCCCCCGGATTTATACCACCCGACGGAGCCCGAAAAAGTCCTTGTGGATAAAAATGTTTTGCAATGACGATTATCTTTTTATCTTTGACTATATACAAAGTGACATCATGCTCACGACCTTTTTTCTGTGAAGATTTTATACCATTGTACTCTTTTTCAGAAACCTTAAATTCAAAAGATACATCTTTCGGCTGACCAAATTGTTTTGATAGTTGTTGTATTGTCTCTTCTTTTATAAACATCAGTCAACAAGTGCTAAAAGTTCGGTTTGTAGGGGAAGAGTATGTATTTCAGCACCATCATGTCCGATATACACATCAATTTCGGTTCTAAATCCGCAGTCATCCATATAGATTCCCGGCTCTATTGAAAAAAGATGTCCCTGCTGCAATTTACGTGAATCTTCGGTTTCTAAATTATCAATATTAGGTCCACTGCCATGTACATGATTTGTTATTGAATGTCCGGTTCTATGGGTAAAATATTTTCTGTAGCCTGCTTTTTCTACCACCTTGCGGGCAGCATCATCAACTTGCGAACCATAGACCGGCTGTGAATCAATATGAGTTCTTATATATTCAACCGCTGTGTTGCGTGCTTCAATAAGAACTGAAAAAATATCAACATATTTTTGAGGTATTTCATCTTTTGTGCCAATATATCCCACCCAGGCAATATCGGCATAGATACCATCAGAATGTTTTAACTTTGCCCATAAATCTATAAGAATCACCTGTCCTTTTTGAATTGTTGCGGAATTTTCTTTTGTCGGTTCATAATGAGGGTTCCCGGCATTACCGTCAATCGCACAAATTGGGTCGTCTTCTGTTTCCATATCATACTCTTCAAATTTATCTAAAATAAATTTGACTACATCAAACTCGCTGATTGTTTTATCAGCTTTGAGTGATTCAGCAATAAAAGTAAAAGCTTTTTCTTTTATTTCAATAAGATTATGTGCGGCGATTCGATGAGTTGCAATTTGTTCAGGAGATAAACGAGCTTGAAAATTTGCGACCAAATTTGCCGATGTAACAATTTCTTTCCCAAACGATCGTACAAGTTCAATAGTACCGCCGTCAACAATACCTATATACGGAAGTCTTCCCATTGGGGAATATTCCATGGCTATTTTTTTACTCTCTATAAGAATTTCTTTTAGCGAAGATTCTAACAATTTGTATGATGAAAATGTTACTTTTTTACCCGGAAGTTTTTCAAATTTATCCTGTTCAATAGCGTGTATAAGTGCTGTTGGTTCTCCACTTGAAGGAATAAAATAAAACGAACGTCTTGTTACCATGCCGGAAAGTTTGAGCATTGCCATAGCGATAGTGTTAAACCCGTGAAAGTCAGCCATCAGCCAGCCGTCAAGATCATGCTCCTGTAGATATGCTTGTATTGCTGAAATATTCATTTTGTATTCCTTGTTTCTATTTATAACTTTTTAAATTCAAACTTCTTAATAAAATTATTATATGGTTTGCCGTCAATAAATACTTGCGGATAGATAAAGAAGTTAAATGATTTTTCACCACTATCCGTTAGGATTTTAATATCCCGTCCGACAGAAAACATCAGACGGTCATTATCAAGATTACCAAACAGAAATTCTTTTTTTTCAGGATTTTGAACCGCCTCAGAAATATCAACCGGAACCCATCCATATACTGTATCATAAAACTCTGCCCAGCAATGATAACCTCCAACTACAGATGAATCCTTTTCCGGCGAGGTTGGGAAACCAATTAGAAACCGTGCCGGAATACCAACAGAGCGTGCCATGCCGATAAAAAGAGAATGAAAATCAGTACAGTTGCCTTTGCGAATATCACATGCATACAAAGCATCGCCGCGACCCCATCCTTCACCGCTTTTATCGTACTGCATTGTTTTATACAAGTTATCATAAAATGCTTGGGCTTTTTCTATTGTTGTCATTGAATCGGCAACAAGAGCAGAGGCAGCTGATGCTACCACACCGTCAATAGGTACAAGAGAATCCGCCTGTAAAAATCTTTTTAAAATATCCGTCTGTTCAACTGTACCCTTTTTTTGGGTTATGTAGTTATCTTCTATTTTTCTTGTGATATCTATAACAACAGTCAGATTTATATCTGACTGTAAGCTGTCTGAAAACAGGATTTTAGCATATTTGTTATTGTATTCAGGTTCTTGTAAAACTTCATAAGAACCGTTAGTTTCAATCTTGACATCATGTACAACTTGGTAATCGTTTGTTCGGGGTATTGGAACCAATATCTCACCGGTTGTAAAAGGTGTGGAGATATGAGGAACTGTTACGGAATATGTAAATTGAAAATGGTTGTCGTTTTTAATATTTTGCTGTTCTCTTGTATTTTTTGCACAGCCCAAAACAAAAAACAGTAATAAGATAGAAAAAATAGTTCTCACAAGGTTCATGTGTACTCCATAAATATCTGATTGTAATTATTATCCCTCTTTGTAAACTTAGTTGTCTCAAAAAGTTCATTATTTTTATTTTTTTACACTTTATACCATATACAACGTATTATCTTGAAATAATAATAAGAAAGAAACCGAAAGTGAAATTAAATATACTCAAACAAATTATTATTATACCTTTGATACTGATTATTCTTATAGGTTGTAGTACAGAATCAGGAGTTGAAATGCCTCAAACAAACTATAAATATACAAACAAACTTATAAATGAAAATTCACCCTACCTGCTTTCTCATGCTCATAATCCGGTAAACTGGTATCCATGGGGTGAGGAAGCCCTCGCCAAAGCAAAAAAAGAAGACAAACCGATATTTCTCTCAATCGGCTATGCCGCCTGTCATTGGTGTCATGTTATGGAGCGGGAATCATTTGAAAATGAAGAAATCGCAGCTTTGATGAATAAGTATTTTATTTGTATCAAAGTTGACCGTGAACAACGACCTGATTTAGACCAGATTTACATGAGCTTTGTTACTGCCATGACCGGTCGAGGGGGATGGCCGATGTCGCTTTTTTTAACTCCTGACTTAAAACCTTTTTATGGAGGAACATATTTTCCGCCTGATGATAATTATGGTCGACCGGGGTTCAAAAGTATTATTACTGAAATCGGTGAGGCTTATATCAACAATAAAGCTGATATTATAAATTCATCAGAAGATATTTATACACAGCTTTCCAATCGTTTAAATAAACATGTCAGTCAATCAAACAAACTGTATGACGGCATGGTTACAAATGGTGTTACGAGTTTATATCAAAACTTTGATCACCGAAACGGCGGTTTTGGGTCAGCACCTAAATTTCCTCATGCCATGGAACTCTCGCTTTTTTTACGTCAGTATGATAAAACAGATAACTCTGATTATCTTCTCGCTGTTGAAAAAGCTCTTACTAAAATGGCACAAGGCGGGATTTATGACCATCTTGGAGGAGGTTTTGCAAGATACTCAACCGATGCCAACTGGCTGATTCCGCATTTTGAAAAAATGCTGTATGATAATGCAATGCTTGTAACAACCTACACCGAAGCATATCAGATAACAAAAAATGAATTGTATAAACAGACCGTTATAGAAACACTCAATTTTATTATCAGAGAAATGACTGACAAAAAAACAGGCGGGTTTTATTCTTCTCTTGATGCCGACAGTGAGGGTGAAGAAGGGAAATATTATGTCTGGAGTAAACCAGAAATAGATTCTCTGCTTAAAAAAGAAAACTCCGATCTCTTTTGTAAATACTATAATGTTACTACAAACGGAAATTTTGAGGGTCATAATATTTTAGATCGGAAGAGCACACGTCTGAACTCCAGTCACACTGATATATCTCGTATGCCGTCTTCTGCTTGAAAAAAAAAAAAAAAAAATAAAAAAAACAAAAAATAAAATAAAAAAAAAAAAACACATATGGAACTACCATCACCGTTAGAATCTGCAGATAGACACTACAAGCGTCCTACAAGACAGACACGACACA
>CAJVYT010000053.1 GCA_913009765.1 uncultured candidate division Zixibacteria bacterium | reverse complement strand
TAATGTGATATATATGCAGTATTAGCATAGTTATTTGACGATTTGTGACATCAAGTCGTTATAGTTGTTGTCTATATTTCTTTTTTTTTTTAATGATACGGCGACCACCGAGATCTACACTCTTTCCCTACACGACGCTCTTCCGATCTCTCCTTCATCTTTCAATCAGAGAAATTATAGTTTAGCTTGTGTTTATGATCTTGAAACTGAATCTTTACTTGCACCATATACAGATGATTACTACTCAAATCGATTTTACCCAAAAAAATTAAGTAAAAACTCTGATCTTTATTATATGAAGAGTGATTCAATTTCAAAAAATATATTTAGATACGATTTCAATCTTATGAAGGAATTTCCAATTACAAATTTAAATAATTTTGGAATTCAGGATTATATTCTATATGATGATTCTCTGACATATTTTTATTTTAAAAAAAATTATAATGAAGAGATGAAAAGTAAAACAATACATTTTAAATAAATGTATTGTTTCTTTCAAATTAATATATATGTTAGAATATTCTTTAATTTTGATATGATATATTTTATTAAAATTTCTTATTAAGCATCATCCTTTTGGAGCTAAATATAATGAGAATGTTTTATCTACTAATTCGCTTGAGTTTACAGATAAATAGGAATCTAAACTATAACTGGCACCGTTTTTACCGTCCTGAATTAGGGCAGTATATTTCTCCTGACCCAATCGGACTTGCCGGTGGAATAAATATGTATAGTTATGTCGGTGCAAACCCGATAAACTATATAGACCCAATGGGTTTAGAGAAGAAAAGTTTTGGTGATAGATGGGTATATTATTTTCAAAAAACAAATGATGCTACCATTTCTAATCGAGTAATACGATCACTTATCGGTATTCCAGTTTCTAAGGAGTATGGTGCATTAACACAAAGTAGATCTTTACTTTCTTGGGCAAGAGGCGGATTTTCCGGGTATAGATCTGGTGCAGCGGTGTTAACAGGACTTGAAGCAGGAGTAGTTGGTTTAGGACATACAATATTTGTAGCTGGCATTGTCTTGGAATCTTATGAAGTAGGAGTTGCAATTGGTTCAGGTATAAATGCATCAATTGATATCCATTATGAAAACCACCCCGAAAATGTTAATGATATTTATAATCAAAATATGCCTCAAGGTAATCAAAATAGATATTTGCCCAATATACCTTAAATGCAGAGAGAAGTAGAATTATGAGATTTACCGGTAAACCTCCTAGTAAAAAATATTTTTATATTTATAAATGGAATTGTCCAAAATATGTTAATTATTTGTTAGGGTTTATAACAATACTAGTTGTTACTGGAATAAGATTTAAATATCTTACCCAATCTTATGATGATTACAAGAGAGAGTTTGAAGACATAAATAATAATGAATAATATTCTGTCATTTTTTAGGTCAGGAGATATTTCCTCCTGACCTTTTTATGTCTAGTTCAGATAAGGACGGGTGGCACACCGCTTGCGGTGTGTTTACTGTTCTGGAATAGAAATCTGCCCCAAGCGGTACCCACCCCTGCTTGGACTTTTACAATCCCCTCTCCGTGCTCGACACAGAGTCCAAAACAGGAACAATACAGCAAAAGTTTTTAGGATTAATTTAAAATTTAAAAATATATAGCTTTAACTGTTTTCAAAATATAACCAACTGTTTTTCTACCCGTCACGTTTGGTTAATATAAAGACACCAATAGAGAATAAAATAATTCCTGAAGTTAACAGTACTCCAACAGGTAACATCATTTCACCAAAAGTATACCCCCGCCATATTGCTCCCTCAAGCGATACAATACCCCATTTCACAAATGAAAAGTTACTCACTATCAGCATCCATTTTGGCATTATAAATAAAGGAATCATACCGCCTCCGGTCATCGACATAATGAGCATAATTGCCATGCCGGCACCACTCACCGCCCGTTCGGTTTGACCCAAAACAGAAATAAACATCATAAGACCTACAAAACAGAATGCAGATGCAAAGAGTGCTAAAGCCAAAAGCGGTAAATTATCCAATCTGACTCCAAATGCGATTTTTCCTAATATGAGAAGGATACAAGAAATCGAAATAATAGTTATAAAACAGGCGAGTCCTTTACCTGCTAAGATTTGTGTCCGACTGATAGGTGCGATTCGTAATCTGGTATAGGTTCCTTTGGTTTTTTCAGTGACAATAGAAACAGCAAATGCCGCCGTACAGCCTATTAATGCCCAAAGTATTGCCGCCGGAAAAGTGATTTCATACGCAGAGCGGGGACCGATAGAATCTTGGGTCACATCTACTTTTTTAATTTTCGGTCCATCCATAAATGAACTGCCAGACCCATCCGAATTTTCAGACCCCCCTGAACTTCCCATTACAATGCTGCTGTCAAATCCATCGATAAATGTTTCTAAGCCTGAGAAAAACTTTTTGTAAATCTTTTTCTGATCGTCAGACATCGACGAGCTCGTATCAATAGATTGCATCTCTTCTGAAATTCCGCTTAGAATACCTTGTGGGTTAGAGAAGTTTTCCATCATCATTTCAAAGGATGTTTTTATTATCATCCCATTTATCAGTTCCGATGTGAACTGTTTTGATGGGTCAACGCCGAGTTCTAAAAACGAACTATCAGTTTGGAAACTGTTTTGTGCTTTTGTAAATCCTTTATTTATTTTTATAAAAGCAGTTTTTTCCCCTTTACGCACAAAAGATAAAGCAGAATCCGAGGTTGTTTTGGTAACATCAAGCATATCTAAAGCAGAGAGTTTTTCTACAAATTTTTGAGAATAGACGGTATTGTCTTGGTCGACAATCGCGATTTTTACAGACGAAACAGAACCTCCTCCGGAACCTCCGAATATTGCCCCAAAGAGCAATGCCATTAAAAGGGGAAATCCGATTATCCAGAAAAGTCCGGCTTTGTCACGAAGAAGAAGTTTGATATCTTTAAATGCTAAGGTTAGAATAGGTCGCATTAGTCTCTCAGCCTCCGTCCTGTAAGATTTAAAAATACTTTTTCCAAATCCGGTCTGTTGATATGAATTGACTTAAATTTTATATCAAGAGCTGAAAGTTTTTTAATTATGTCTATAGGATTATCAGTTTCTATAATAATTTTATTATTTATTATATCAAATGCTGTTATCTCTTTGAAGTTTTGGGATGGGGTAAGTTCTGCTACAACAGTAGATTTTCCTCCATGGGAGTCTATCAGATTATTAACAGAATCTAATTCGAGAATTTTCCCTTGGTCAATTATAGCTACCCTGTCGCAAAGACGTTCGGCTTCTTCCATATAATGGGTGGTGTAAATAATAGTCTTCCCGTCAGATTTCATTTTTTCAATATTTTCAAAAATAAAATTTCGTGACTGCGGGTCAACGCCGACAGTCGGTTCATCAAAAAGAAGTATTTGCGGTTCGTGGATAATTGCTGCCGCTAAGTTAAGTCTTCGTTTCATGCCGCCGGAAAATGTTTTTGCCAAATCATCTTTACGGTTTGTCAGCCCTACCAAATCAAGACAATATTTCACCCGTTGTTTTAACACTTTTCCGCACAGATTATACAGCTTTCCGAAAAAAATCAAATTTTCTTCTGCGGTCAAATTTTCATAAATTGCCAATGCCTGAGGGGTGTTTCCAATTTGTCGTCGGATTTTTTTCTGAGTAGGGTCGGTTTCTCCGTTGAGCCGAATCCTGCCTGAATCCGGTTTTAAAATTCCGACTATCATATTGATAGTGGTTGTTTTGCCCGCTCCATTTGGTCCCAATAAGCCAAAAGTCTCTCCTTTTTGTATCTCAAATGAGAGATCATCAACCGCTTTTATAGCACCATATTTTTTTTGTAGATGTTCAATTGCTATCATACATTCTTCTTTATATGTAAATACATTTTTCTGCCGATACTTATATTGTAAAATTAAATATACGCAATTAATATAAAAATGTTGCACTTGTAAAAAAAATGATTTATTTTTTGACATGTAAAAAGTAAAATAATTGATGGAGTTAACTAATGATAACTAAAATTGAAGAATTATTAGGTAAGGACAAATCACTTCTTACCCATGAATGTAAAACAATCGACAAATCAAATTTGTATCTTCCAAGCCCGACTTTTGTATCCGACGTTGTTGCTCAATCTGACCGCACCCCAAATGTCATGCGGTCGATGAATTGGCTTTTTAATCATGGTCGATTAGCAGGCACCGGTTATGTGTCGATTTTACCGGTTGACCAAGGTATTGAACATACTGCCGGAGCATCATTTGCTCCAAACCCTATCTATTTTGACCCCGCAAAAATTGTTGAATTGGCAATTGAAGGCGGTTGCAACGGGGTGGCATCGACTTTTGGTGTCTTGGGTGCTGTTTCTAGAAAGTATGCTCACAGGATTCCGTTTATTGTAAAGCTCAACCATAATGAGCTTATGACCTATCCAACCACATTTGACCAAATTATGTTTGCACAAGTTAAAGATGCTTTTAATCTTGGTGCAGCCGGTGTGGGAGCTACTATTTATTTTGGCTCCGATGAATCTATGCGTCAGCTGCAGGAAGTAACCGAAGCATTCAGTTATGCCCATGAATTGGGAATGTTTACCGTGCTTTGGTGTTATCTTCGTAATCCCGCATTTAAAGCTGACAAAGATTACCACACATCGGCAGATATGACCGGTCAGGCAAATCACTTGGGTGTTACAATAGAAGCTGATATTATTAAACAGAAACTTCCGGATTGTAACGGTGGGTTTAATACTCTCAAGTTTGCAAAAACTAACCCAAAAGTTTACTCCGAACTTACAACTGATAACCCGATTGATTTAACCCGTTACCAATTAGCGAATTGTTATATGGGTCGTTCCGGACTAATCAATTCCGGCGGAGCATCGGGGGCAAACGATTTAGCCGATGCGGTCAAAACTGCAGTGGTCAATAAACGTGCCGGCGGTACAGGACTTATTTTGGGTCGCAAAGCATTCCAGCGTCCTATGAAAGAGGGAGCAGCAATTGTAAACGCTATTCAGGATGTCTATCTTTGTGATGATGTAACGATCGCATAGTATCAATTTTAAAATATAGAAATTTAGTAGGGCAGGTCTCGCTTTTGAGACCTGCCTTTTTAGTTTATGCCAAACAGAGATTATAAAAGCCCGCTATTTGCGGGCTTTTTTGTAACTAATTTCAACTCTTGACATAAGCTGTGAAGATTGTGATATTATATTTTTGAGAATACAGATAAAGAGGTTATATGAAAAATATTCTTATTTTATTATTCGTCTTATGTTGTGCGACAGTAATCTATGCCGATGATTCTTTGGATGTTCCTGCAACTGTCAACAGTACTTCTCAAGTTGATTCAGTTGCTGTACAGACAAATTCGCTCTACCCGATGTCTTCTGAAAGAAAAGCAAAACTTACTTCATATTCACAATTTAATAACATTTGGCGGTTTGCCGATTTCTTTATTTCTCTTGGCATATTGTTATTAATTCTTTTTACCGGACTGTCAGCAAAACTTCGTACCTATACCGATAAAATTCCGAATAAGTTTTTTGCCCTTTGGGCATTTGTGATTTTGTTTTTTGCATTAGAATATCTTCTCACCCTGCCGTTTAATATCTACCGTAATTTTTTAGTTGAGGGAGAGTATGGTTTTGTCAACCAGACATTTTTGGGTTGGTTTTCAGAAGATTTACTTTCGTTAGGTTTAAGTATGCTTTTTGGTATTATCCCAATCTATTTTTTATATAAACTTATCAAAAAAACTAAATATTGGTGGCTGCAGTTTACGCTTGGGGCTATACCTTTTATGATAATTATGATGGTAATTGCACCGATTTTTATTTCACCTCTTTTTAACAAATTTATTGATCTTCAAGATAAAGAACTAAAAACCGAAATTCATGCATTAGCAGAAAAAGCAGGTATACAAGGTGCTGATATTTTTCAGGTTAATACATCAAAACAATCTTCAAAAGTAAATGCTTATGTAACCGGAATGTTTAATTCAAAACGGATAGTCTTAACCGATAATTTGATAAATAACTTTACAACTGATGAAATTAAATTTGTCATGGGGCATGAGATGGGTCACTATGTAATGAATCATGTATGGAAAAGTTTGCCTATCATTATTGTTGTCTTAGCTTTTGTGCTGTGGTTTACCGGACTGACTATTCAGAAAGTTATCGACAAATATAAAGCGAGATTTAAATTTGATACATTATCAGACCACGCATCACTTCCGCTTTTACTTATTTACTTCTCGATTATTATGTTTTTATTTAATCCGATTACTAATTCGATTAGCAGATATCATGAACATCAGGCTGATAAGTATGGTATGGAAATTACCGACGTAACCGGCGAGGAAGCAGCCATTGCCTTTGATAAACTTTCTGTGTATAATCTTGCCGACCCTGACCCAAATCCATTTATGGTTTTTTGGTTTTATTCACATCCTGCTTTACAGGATAGAATGGCGTTTGTTAGAAATTTCAGGAAATAATTTATATATATTCACTATAAAGAGTATCAATGGTTAAAGAGTTAGATAGAAAGGGGCAGACGAGGGCGTCTGCCGCCCACAATAACACAATATGAAAGAGTTTTTTTAACAGTCACAATAAAGGGAGAGTAATTTGAGTGTAAAAAAATATTTTTCAGTACTTTTGTTTTTACTATTAATGTACGGTGGTGCTGTTTTTTCCTATGATTCCAATCAGTTGTCTCTGTTGTATGAACAGCTGCACAATCCTGTTTTAGATATTGAAAATACCTACGATATTTCTTCTGATACAATATATCATCATGATTTTGCACTTGTTTTGGATTCTGGTCGTATCGCATTTTTCAAACCGATACAAATAGGCTCTGATTCAACTGTTTTTGGAGCATATTTTCAAGGAGATGGGAAGTTTTTGTTTGAACCGTCAGTACAAATGGAACGTGACCAGTTAAATCGTTTTTTTCATTCCGATTCACTAAATAAAAAAATTACAGAAGCGGTTCTCTTTTTTGCTCCACAGATATACGATTCATTAAAAAAGAGAAGAACTCTTTCCAAACAAAAAATATCCGAAAAAGAATTAAAGAAAGTAAAAAAACTTCATCATCGAATAAATGAAGATACCGATTTTTTATATACATTTGAACTATTACGTAATCTTACAAGTCCTTTTGGTAAGCCTTATCTAATGTTATGCATGAATAATCAGAGTGATGATGAATATATGTATATGTTTAATTCTTACTTAAGGGAAGAGGTAAGGTTTTGGAAATATTTTTGGGAACCCGGCAGTTCGTTTATGGAGCAGATAAACAGTTATTCACAGTATAATAAAGATGAGTCATATATCAATATCAACGGTCGGAATAAAGAACAGCTTGATGTTTTACATTACAACATAAATGCTGCTATCAATCGCAATGGTGTTTTAAAAAGTAAAGCATTAGTGCAGGCAAATGTTTTGTCAGGACCGGTTCAGTTAGTAGAATTTAACATTCTACCTTCTATTACAATTGATTCAATTCAGGACAATTCAGGTCGTGCAGTGTTTTTTAAAAGAAAAAAGTTAGATGTGACATTTAAAAAGTGGGAGTCGAATGAAATTGGTCTCTTTTTAAACGAAGAAGTTTTCTATAAAGATACCCTTGAACTTACATTTTATTTTCATGGTGAGATTGCTGATAAAAATCTTGGAGAATATTTTGTGTTTGCCGGTGCAAATTGGTATCCGTCTTATGGATATAATGATAGAGCAACATTTGACCTGACGTTTAAAACCGACAAAGAATATACTTTTACTTCTTGTGGATATTTACAAAGTAAAAAAATAAAAGCAGACACCTTAATTACAAGTTGGTCTGTCAAACCCGAGGCTGTGAATGTATCGTTTAATATTGGACATTTTAAAAAATTTCTATTTGAAGATAAGGATATAGTTCCAACGGAAATTTATTTTTCAAAAGAACTCCATGCCGGATTTGGAGGGCGTACCGGTAAAGATATGGAGAAACAGGTTGCCGAAGACATTATGAACTCAATGAAAGTGTTTAATTATTATTTTGGGAAATACCCGTTCCCCAAAATGTCAGTTGGTGAAATTCTTGCCTCTCACGGAGAAGCGTTCCCGGGGTTTATACATCTGGGGTTTACAACTTGGATGTATACCGATACATGGGGATATGACCGACTCTTCCGGGCTCATGAAGTTGCTCACCAATGGTGGGGTGTCGGAGTTGGCTATGAAACATATCACGATCAGTGGCTTTCAGAAGGGTTTGCTGAATATTCGGCTTTATTATACTATCAGGCATTAACCGATAATAAAAAGTTTTTAAACAAATTAAAGGAATCTCGTAATAATATTTTTTCAGTACGCAAATATTTGTTTTCGTCAGGGGAAGAGTCCGGTCCTATTGCTATGGGCTACCGCACATCCGGTACAAAAACCGGGGGTGACTATAGTCTGATTATTTATGACAAAGGTGCATTCGTACTGCACATGTTAAGAAATATGATGATAGATCTCAAAACTATGAATGAGGATAATTTTCTTAACATGATGAGAGAATTCTACTCTACTTTTCGGGGAAAAGATGCTACAACGCAAGACTTTAGAAGATTAGCTGAAAAATATGTCGGTATCAGTCTTGATTGGTTCTTCGATCAGTGGGTGTATCATAATTATCTGCCGGAATATGAGTTTTCGTATGAATTAGTACATAACGATTCAACGAAACTACTCGATGCGAAGTGCAAAATTACGACCAAAGGGGTGCCGGATGATTTCAAAATGTATATCCCTCTCGAAATACAGTTCAATAATAAAACGAAAGCATATCTGAGACTGCTTGTAGATTCTAAAGAATATAGTTTTGACATTCCGGGGTTGTCTATAAGACCTAAAAAAATTACTTTAAACCCATTTGAGTCCGTTTTGGCAAAAGTAAAACAATAAAAGTAGACAGTAGTTTTGATAAATAGATTATGTTCATCTATATTCAACGAATTGTTGTTAAGTGGACATTCTTCTCTTGACAAAAGCTGTTTCAGGCAGTACTTTAATGTTGTAAGAAGTGAGCAAAGATATATAATAAATTATCAATCATGTTTGCGGCAGAAGCTCACTTTTAGGTTAACGATGTTAGGTAAAGGAGTTCAGAATAGTTTTTTCGATAATGCCATTCTTAAAAAATACACACATAATATAAAATATATTTCATAAATTTTTAAATACAGATAATTCTGTGTTTAGATGACAGAAATAGTTATAAAGTTGGGTCTAACTATGCGATATAAACTCATTTTCACCTTATGCTTTCTATTTATAACAGGTTCATTGTTTGCCGTAAGTTCGGATAATATTGTAATATCAGAAAATCCTCTTGATGATGGCTACGTAACTCCGTATTTGACAGCAGTTTTTGCAAATATAGCCACAGATACGTCCGATTATGCTCCGGGAGATTCTGTTATAATTTCCGGCGGTGGTTTTTGGGCGGGAGAATCTGTTGCTATTGACATTGCCAATGTTTATAACCCCGGTTTTGGCGATAACGGCGACCCTTGGTACGTAACCGCCGATGCGTCCGGTCAGATTGAAACTTTTTGGATAGTTCCTGAAGACGGTGTTGACCAAACCTATCTTGTTACTGCCGACGGGCAATCCTCAGGAATTCATTCTGAAGTGATATTTACCGACTGTAACACAAAATTAAAATTTACTGTATTACCATCTGATACAACTTGTGCCGGTAATGAAATTGAAGTTTGTGGGTATCTTGCGGAAAATTGCGGTCATGGAAATTATGCTCCTATTCCAAATAGACCTGTTCTCTTTTTTATAAATAACGGAAACTGTGGTAATAATGTCGCTGTTGTTCCTGACGATACTGTCTGGACAGATGAAAATGGTCTCGCTTGTGCAACCCTAACGGTACCATCAACTCCGGGAACATACTCAATTAGAATGAAGTTTGTTGGCGAAGCAAGACCCCATTGGGGGGAACCTGGGAATTCAGCATGCGATCCCTCAAGACGTACCAGGTTATCTGCATCAAATGAATGTGAAAGTTTTAATGTTGTTCCGGAAAATTCCGGTAATACTCCAATTGTAACTTTAAATGATACAATAGTTCAACAATGCGGATCTGATGAAATTTGTTTGCCTGTTTTAATTGAAGATAATGAATGTGATATTGATACTGTATATAGTAACCTCGGTCAATACAGCGGCAATCAAGCAGGATTTGACCAAATTAACCGTTTAGACCAGCTAAACGGGACTATCACTCAGGTTGGAGGAGGGGCTCCGGGAACTATTTTAAATTCCGCCTCTGATTTTGTCGGACCTCTCAACGCTCTCTCCGGTGTTTCAGTAACGTTACCTAACTTTATTTTTGTTTCTTCCGTCAGCGATTACGGTTCATTCCCAAGCGGTATAGGACCGGAACAATCTGCTGATCAACTAATTGGTTCTCCGACAGATTTAACTTTCACTCTTTCAGGAGCAGGTGGTCCTGATGGTGGTTTAGGTGATGGTTCTGTTGATTTTGTTGTGGGCAATTTTGTCAGCTTAGAATTTTCTCAAGAAGTTACTGTTTGTGACGGTTCTTCGGTTGATTTAATTATATTTACTAACACTGCCGGTTCGGGTGATGCTAAACTACTTTTCAAAAAAGATGGCTATCCGGTTCATGTCATGAATCAGACAATAAACGGTGGAACTGCCGGCTCAGGTAGCGGTGGAGTTACAATTGATATTGCTGATGGTATTGAGTTTGATGAAGTTGAAGTTACCTGTCTATCAGGTGAGTTTGATATTGACGCGGTTGCGTTACGTATTCTTCCGTCTGTTTCTGCTTCTGATATCTGTTTTACACCGGATACTGCCGGCGTGTATACTGTTATTGTGACCGCATCTGACAAATGTTCAAATGTTGGTGCTGATACAGCGTATGTTACAGTTTCAACGGGTAATGCTCCGTCAGCAAATGCCGGAAATGATTTTACTCAAAACCTCTGCACTCTCACTGATGTTTGTTTTAGTGTTAGTTTTTCAGATATTGATAATGATTTAGCTCTTACAGAACTTGTCTCTGGTCTTGGAACTTTAACAAGTAATCAAATTTGTTTTACTCCGCCGTCTGACGGTGTTTACTCTTTTATTATTCATGCTGTTGATTCGTGCGGGTCAGAAGATTTTGATACAGTTGCCGTTACTATAAATACTAATAACCCTCCGTCAGCAGTACAACCTGACTCTGTAATACAATTCTTATGTGATGCCGAGCAGCTTTGTAATCAACTCACAGCATCTGACCCTGATGGTGATTCTCTGACATGGACACATCTTGCCGGAGCAGGTTCTATTACTTCTTCAGGTAATTACTGTTTAACTCCTACCATATCAGGAACTTATGAAGCTGTTGTTGCCGTTTCAGATCCTTGTGGTACTGCCGATACTGTTTCGATTTACTATGATGTAACTATCAATTCAGCACCGATAGCAGTTGACTCTCAGTCTCCGGTTGATAAATTCCTTTGTCAGTCCGAGCAAGTTTGTTACCAATTTTCAGCAAGTGATACAGATAACGGAGTTTTAAACTGGTCAATGCTTTCAGGTTCCGATGGTACAATTTCAACCGATGGACTTTGGTGCTTTACACCAGTTTCAAACGGAACTTATTCTATCAGTGCTGTTGTTACTGATTCCTGCGGACTTGCTGATACAACAATAAAAACTTTTAATATTTCAATAAACGATACACCGCTTGTATCGCTTGGTGCCGATACCGCCTATACTATTTGTTTGTCTGAACAAATTTGTCTTGACTACAGTGTATCTGATATACAAGATTCAAGCGAACTGACCGAAGTCATGCTTTCGGGATTTGGAACTCTTGATACATCCGCTAACCAAATCTGTTTTATACCGCCGTCTGCAGGAACTTATCAGTTTATCATGTTGGTTTCTGATTCATGTTCGGCTTCTTCGGCTGATACTATTAATGTTACTGTTGCTCTTGGTGAATCTGCATCTATAAGCTGTCCGACCGATACGATTGATGTCAATCTTTGTGCTGCAGATTCAGTCTGCCAAATGATAAATGTCAGTCCGGTTTCTGCAAATGTAACTTCAACTCTTGGTACGTATGCTAATGGTGAACTCTGTTTCTTTGCTGATACATCCGGTATATATACCGCTACTCTGACAGCAGATGAATCATGTGGTTCTGATACTTGTGAA
This sequence comes from uncultured candidate division Zixibacteria bacterium, assembly GCA_913009765.1. The sequence goes on along the minus strand of CAJVYT010000053.1, from coordinate 2,733 downwards.
GTTGTCTTTAATGTTATTATCGGTACTGCCGCTCAAATCAGCTGTCCGACTCCTCAAAATATATTTATGAGTGAATCAGACTCTGTATGTATTCCGGTGGGAGTGAATGGTTCGGGAGTTTCTGTTACTGTTTCACCGATAGGAGCATATCAATCCGGTAATATCTGTTTTGTTGCAGATACTTCAGGGCATTATGAAATTTCAGTTGCTGCTGTCACCGATTGTGGTGCTGACAGTTGCGTTGTCATCGCCGATATAACTCTAAATTCTCCGCCGGTTGCGGTTGACCCCCCGGCTGTGATAGACACTTTCCTCTGTGCTGACCAGTCGGTGTGTTATCAATTTAGTGCAAGTGATGTTGACGGCACTGCTCTGACATGGTCAAAACTTTCCGGTGTTGGTACTGTTTCAGCAAGCGGTCTGTTCTGCTTTACTTCGTCGGGTGCTGGCAACTATGCCGTGACAGCGGTTGTCTCTGACTCCTCAGGAGCATCCGATACAGTCTCTGTTTCTTATAATGTATCGCTAAACACAACACCGTCAATTACTCTTGCCAATGATACAACTGTTTTCTTATGTGCTTCTCAATCAGTATGTGTACCATATATAGTTTCCGATATAGATAATAACATTTCCGCTATTGAACTTTTAGTTGGCAATGGTGTCGTTGATACAATGAATTCTGCTATCTGTTTTTATCCGCTTACTCCGGGTACCTATCAATTTGTTACTCGTGTAACGGATGATTGTGGTGCTGAAGCTGTTGATACTGTTAATATTACTGTTAATTTTAATAACGCTCCGACTGTGGATGCGGGTGTTGACCAAAATCTTTCTCTATGTGAGCCGACTCAGATTTGTCAATCGATAACATCATCAGACAGCGACGGAAATCTCGCTCTTGTAGAAATGATAGAAGGTATTGGAACTTTTGCAAATGGAGAACTTTGTTTTACTGCTGACTCTACTTTCTGCTACGAATTTATTTTCCGTGCTGTTGATGACTGCGGACTGGAATCAGTTGACACTCTCATAATTTGTACTGAATTAAACAATGCTCCTGTTGCCGATGCCGGTGCTGACCAAACTGTTTTCCAATGTACTCCTGCCGAAATTTGTCTGCCTGTTTCCAGTTCTGACATTGACGGAAACCTTGCAAATAGCAGCTTGCTTACCTCTGTGGGAAATTATGACGGAACCTCTATCTGCTTTACACCGGATACAAGCGGAATTTATACATTTATACTTGAAGCAGCCGATGACTGCGGACTTACAAATCAAGACACGGTTCTTGTCGATGTAACCCTAAACACTGCTCCTGTATGCAATGTGCCGGCTGATACTATTATCAGTCAATGTAATCTTGCAGAAGTAAGCCTGCCGCTTTCAGGTACAGATATTGATAATAATTTAAATTTCTGTCAGATAATTTCCGGACCCGGAACTCTAGACAATGGCTACTGGGTTTATACACCAACTGCAAGTCAGGTTGTGACCGTGACTGTAGAATGTGTCGACTCTTGTAATGCTGTTTGTCAGTCAACATTTACTGTCGAATTCAAAATAAACCAAGCACCGTCGATTACTTTTGAAAATACAAGTGCCTTCTCTCTCTGTGAACCAACCCAGCTTTGTGTCGGTTATACCGTTTCTGACCCGAACGACCCACAGAGCAAAACAATTTCAGTGCTTTCAGCTATTGGTACTCTTGATGAACCTAACAGTCAGGTTTGTTTCACACCTGATACTTCGGGTGTGTATACACTGATTCTCAATGTTACCGATGACTGTGGAGCATCATCTGTTGATACTGCTCTTGTAACGGTTTTATTAAATACAGCTCCAACAGTAACACTCGAAAACAACCAAACTATTGAACTTTGTCAGTCTCAAGAGGTGTGTATCAATGCATCTGTTTCTGATATTGATAATGACCTGACCGGTATTAACTTTACGGGCAGCGGTATTTTTGATGGCTCAACAATCTGTTTCACGCCGACATCATCAGGTGATTATCAGTTTATTTTAGAAGGTACCGATGACTGCGGAGCGGTGACTGTTGACACTGTTACAATAACAATCGTATTAAATAATGTTCCGACAGTTCAGTTTGATACTTTTAACGACACTTTACTGTGTATTTCGTCTGAACTTTGTGTTGGTTATACTGTTTCCGATGCTGACGGACTACTAGGAATGACTGAACAAATGATTTCAGGTTTTGGTTCAATTGATACCTTAAACAATCAAATTTGTTTTACACCGACAACAGCAGGATCGTATGAATTTATAATTGAAACGATAGATTCATGTGGACTTTCAGCATTAGACACAGCCTCTCTATTTGTAGACTTTGGCGAGTCGGCTGTTATCAGTTGTCCGACCGATACAATAGATATTAATCTCTGTGCGTCAGATGTTGTCTGCCAAATGATTGACATCCAGCCATCATCTGCTGTAGTAACGCCATCGTTTGGTACTTATACCAATGGTGAACTCTGTTTCACCGCTGATACATCAGGGCTGTATGCAATCACTCTTATTGCCGATGAAACTTGCGGTTCCGATACTTGCCAAGCTTTCTTCAATGTTAATATCGGTTCCGGTGCTACAATAAGCTGTCCGTCTTCACAGTCATTATTTATTGCCCAGCCTGATTCTATTTGCATTCCGGTAGGCATCAATGGAACAGGAGTTTCAGTTACTCTATCTCCATTCGGAAGTTATCAATCC
>CAJVYT010000052.1 GCA_913009765.1 uncultured candidate division Zixibacteria bacterium | reverse complement strand
CATCATTCTCCTGAGGGAATCTATCTTCACATCTTTAATGTCATAATTATCGATCAGAATTCTGCCGGCAGTAGGGTCGTAAAATCTCGGAACAAGATCGACGAGGGTAGATTTACCGCCGCCGCTCGGTCCGACAAGTGCCAATATTTCTCCCCGTTTAACTTCGAAGCTAACATCATTAAGTATTATTTCATTCGAGTCATCGTAGTAGAAGCTAACATTTTCAAAGATAATATTGTCTTTAAATTCTTTCAGCTCGATAGACCCGCCCCTGTCTATAATTCCCGGTTCAATATCCATAATAGAAAATATTCTATCGGCAGCAGCGCTCGCTTCCTGAATGCGGTTATTCACGCTGCCGAGTTCCTTAATCGGCGGGATCATCTGGAATATTGCAAAAAGAAATCCCATAAACTCACTGGCACTGAGCGTGCCTTCTTTAAGCACAAGAATACCCCCGTAATAAAGAAGCACCGCACCGACAATAACCCCGAGAAATTCGGTAATCGGCGAAGAAGAATTTCTTATGCGGATTATCTTTAAAGCTATCTTAAAATATTTATTTGTTTCATCTTTAAACTTTTCATTTTCATAATTTTCCATGCCGAAAGCTTTTACAACTTTTACACCCGATATGGTTTCCTGAAGTATGCTTGTTATATCTGCAAGTTTCGACTGCAATATGCCTGTCTGCTTCCTTAATTTCCTCCCGATTAAAATTATAAAAAATGTTGAAACCGGTGCAACAATAAGCGCCCATAGAGTCAGCTTCCAGCTTATGCTCAGTGCAATAGTTAAAAACACAAGTATTGTAAGAGGTTCTTTTATAAGATTTGAAAATGTTGCGGAGATACTCGCCTGTATAATCTGCACATCATTTGTAAACCGCGAAATTAAATTGCCCACCCTCTCTTTTTTAAAGAAGCTCATCGGCAGCTTGTTCAAATGTTCATACGCTTTATCCCTCAAGTCTTTCATCGAAGCATACTCAACATACGCCATATAATTTGCCTGCAGGTAACCGAAAACGTTTTTCAAAAAGAAAGCAATAATTATCAACAAGCTTATTCTAAATAGTATTTCCATTTTATCGCCGCTCAGTACAAAATTATTGAAAGCGTTTACAACATCCTCTTTAATATTTTGTAACCAGCCGGGCACAATACCGGTTGCGGGAGATACGGTTGTTGTTGTAACCTGCTGTTTCATCGATGATTCCTGAAACAATGTATCGAGGAGCGGGATTGTGAGGTAAACAGAAACACCGCTTAGCACTGCATACAGAACAGTGAACAGGAAAGTTATAACGATCTTTCTCCAGTACGGTTTTACGAAACCTAAAATTCTTAAATATGTATCCAATTTATACCATGGTTAATAAATAATACTTTTTAAACTGCAGCCGCCGTTAATAAACAACTTTTTAATTTCATTATTCGATTTTAAATCGATCATAACAATTGAAGATTTATTTCCGATTCCGTCATCAAATATCAGCAAATCATTTGCAATAAGAAAGTTCATTCTTCCTTCGCCGACCCTTTTGAAATCAATTTTTCTATGTACTAAATCATACACGAAGAGTTCGCTCTTAATTGTCCGCTCTTTACCGGAATTGATTATTTTTCTTGTCGAAAATATTACCGCCTCGTCTTCGTTAATCCATCTTACCTCGTTAAATGAATGACCGGATGAATCAATAAAAACATCTTTATCCATTCCTGCAACTCTTAAGAAGATCGAATCACCCTTAGCAGTTAATCCGAAAACGCCTGACGGCGAAATTAATTTTGGCTGCCTGATTGTGAACGGGGGATAACCTTCTTTGATAAAATCGAACTTTTCAACTTCTTCTTTAAGCAGCTTGCCGAACGGGCTATACAACCTATTAAATTTATCAATCTCAGAGGCAATTTTTTTATCAAACTTTGTAAGCTGTATTTCAAAATTCATTCCATTCCACTGTGCAAGCAGTTGAATTGCCTCGCCTAATTCGCTTATCAGCCCGGTTTTAGAAAGCAACGGGTCCACCCTGTAAAGTTTTAATTTTTTGATGAAGGACACTCCATGCCTTGTACCGAGTTTACGTGCAGTAATAAAAAATGCATACTTTAAATCGTCGCTGTACAAAAATTCTAAAACCTTTTCTTTATCCTGAAACCAGAAAACCGAATACGAACTATCGTCAAAACTATATTTATAAATGCTCTCCTTCCCCAGCCATTTTCCCACAAAAAAGAAATGCTTTGCCTTAACCGGCTCCGATGCAACTTTAACTTTTCTGTTAAACCTGTTTTTAATATTGTCTGTACCGTTATCACCGCAGTAGTAAAAAAGTATTTGGAATACTAATACGACAAGAAGCACCGGGTATTTTGCTTGCTTACGCATATCCTCCGATCATAAGGAACAAATTTAAAATTGAGTTAACCACTTTCATAAAAATACTCCATAACGGACTATAAATAAAAATCAAAAGAATTATCGAACCGTATAATCCTAAACCGAGCAGCTTAGCTGTGTACTTATTCGGAAAAAGATCGAACAAAATGTGCGAACCGTCCAGCGGTGGAATCGGCAGCGAGTTAAACACAAAAAGAAACACGTTAAGGAATACTCCGTACCAGAGTATGTTTATCAACAATTCTTTATTGCCGGGAAAGACTGCCGCCGTTAGTTTTAGAAGAGAAAAAAGTAAAACGGCAAGGAACAAATTGGATAGCGGTCCGGCGAAGGAAACAAAAGCATCATCCCTAAGCGGGTTTTTAAAATTTCTCATATCCACCGGTACGGGTTTCGCCCACCCGATTAACGCAAAGCCCGAAGCAAAAGCTGCTATCGGCATAAGTACCGTTCCAATCAAGTCAATGTGCTTCAAAGGATTGAGTGTTAGCCTGCCACTTTGTTTTGCAGTGTTATCGCCAAGTTTATTTGCAGTGTAAGCATGGGCAAACTCATGAATTACTATCAAAACAAAAAATGCAACCATGACAATTGCAATTGTACTAACAGAATAAAGGTCAAAAAGAGAAACAGCAAAATAAGTGTAATTATCTATAAAAAGAATAAAACCAAAAAGAATTAAAAGTCCTTGAAATAAAAATCCTATCGGTGAATGAAACGGTTTATACAGTTTTGTACAAAGCTCTAATGCTTTCCCCGGTTTAAATGCTTTGAATTTGATAAATAAAAGTTTGGCAAAAAGGAATTTTCTTTTTTCGTTACCGTAACTTTTTCTCGATACTGCCTGTTCGGAGCGACTGTTTTCTAAAAAAAACTGAGATTCTAACAAATCAACAAACTGCAGAACTGCATTGGTATCAATGTTTGCATTAAATTTTTCTCGGAATTTTTGGGATATAGCATCATACGATGTTACCCCGTCAAGTTGTGAAATCAACCAATATTCGGGTAAACGTAATCGGAAATAGTTTCCACGAAGAGGGTCTTTGATATTGACAACATCCTGCCCGTCAATGACTGCTTCTGAAGTTACTAAATCGCTCCGTAATTTAGCATAAGTTTCCATCAGTCAAATGTACAAATAATTTATCTGTTGAGCAATAGAAGAGAAGTCTTTGTTATTTTCTGAGAGTTTCTATAAGTTGACGATTATAATAAGCAGTAAGTGCTTCTCTACGAATAACACCGATGACTTTGTTTGATTCATATTCGTTAACAACCGGAAGCATTTTGAGATCTTTGAGATTAAAAAGTTTATATGCTTTTTCCAAGTCATCATCAAAATAAATCAAATCGGTTGCTTCTTTTAATAAATCCTGTGCTATTATTAAATAGTCAAGAGAATGTTGGGATAAGACAGAACGTATATCCTGAAAAGATATAACTCCTTTCAAAATGCCTCTATCATCCTGTACAACAAAATATGATTCGTTAGAATTTTCAATTTTTCTAAAAATCTCAGCAAGCGGTGTTGATGGGTGTATGGTAACATAATTTTCATCCATAATTTCACGGACTTCATGAGATTTTAAAACGTTGATATCTTTCCCGCCACGAATATCAATACCCCGTTTAGCAAGTTTGATCGTATAAATAGAATTTTCAAATAACTTTCCAGCCACCATTGCAGAAATAACAACAGTTATCATAAGAGGTAAAATAATACGGTAATCGGTAGTCATTTCAAATATAATAAGTAGAGCAGTCATTGGGGCATGAGTTGTTGCAGCAATCATTCCAGCCATACCAACTAAGGCATAGGCACCCGGCGATGCGGTAACTCCCGGAAACAGATACGAAACAAAAGAGCCAAAGACTCCTCCGGCAACAGCTCCCATGAATAAAGCAGGAGCAAAAATACCACCGGAATTTCCAGAACCAAGCGTCAAACAGGTAGCCAACATTTTTAAAGTGATTAAAACAAGAAGCAAGGTAAGACCAATTTCACCATAGAGAACTAATTTAATAGTTTCATATCCATCGGCGAGAACTTGGGGATAAAACAGAGCAATACAACCCAAAAGTAACCCACCTACGGCAGGCTTAAAATAGGGAGAAATTTTTAAATCATCAAAAAAATCTTCAAGAAAATCTAATGATCTTGTAAATGTGACACCATAGCCACCGATTAAAACTCCCATAACGATATAAAGCGGAATTTCCCACGCCGAGACTAAAGAGTAGCTGGGAACTTCAAAAGCGGGATGATTCCCCAAAATTGAACGAGTCACAACAGATGCAATGACTGACGAAATAATAACCGGAGAAAATGTTTTAATCGCAAAATCTCCTAAAATAATTTCCAGCGAAAACATAACACCTGCAATAGGAGCATTAAAAACCGAAGTAATTCCTGCCGCTGCTCCACATCCTACCAATATTTTGACACGGTCACTCGACATACGAAACATCTGTCCGATTGTTGAGCCAATAGCCGAACCAATTTGTACAATAGGTCCCTCACGTCCTGCTGAACCACCTGAACCGATACAAATTGCCGAGGCAATAGTTTTGGCAACAGCTACACGTGGACGTATGATACCTCCCAAACGAGCGACAGAATCCATAACTTCAGGAACACCATGTCCCTTTGCTTCTTTTGCAAATTTATATACTATTGGACCGACTAATAATCCACCGAACATTGGAATAAGAGGTAACCAAAATTTAAACCCCCGGTCTCCTATAGTCTCTACAAGAAATTCATCAGTCATGCCAAAGAAAAAATCATTAAAATGTCTGATAAGATAGATAAACCCGACTGCTCCTAACGATGTTGCCAAGCCAACAAATACTGCCAGTATTATAAGTACATTGGTTCCTGAGAGTTGGAATTTTTTTATCAAGTTGTCGAATTTGACTATATGCATAATGAGAACAATCTATATTTTTTTTTGATTATCACAAGCGAAAAAATGTTATATATGAAAATAAAAAATAATAATTTTAAATCATTGAATCCTTTTGTTTTTACGGTCAAATAGAATTTTATAAGTACTTAAAAACCGAAAGAGGATTCTAATTTGGCTTGACTTTATGGTCTATTTGCGTAATTTCTCTTTTAGTGAATTAGTTCACTAATAGGCATTTTGAACCGAATTTTAAGGATTGTGATATGCAAAATACAGCAGATGCTGTCATTATTGGCGGCGGGATTATTGGATTAGCAGCCGCTTATTATTTGACAAAAGCAAATTACGGAAAAATTACACTTGTTGAAAAAGAAGCATTATTCGGAACCGGAGCAACCGCAAAAGCTGCCGGCGGTATCAGAGCTCAATTTACAACCAAAGAAAATATTGAGATGTCAATGCTTTCGGAAAAACTATTTTCCCGTTTTAAAGAAGACACCGGGCATGATGCTTTATTTGACCAAGTCGGCTATATGTTTTTAGTCAAAGATGATAAAGATGTTGAAAGTTTTAACAAAAGCTATGAACTTCAAAAATCCCTTGGACTCAATGTATTAAAACTACAACCGAATGAAATTGCTCAATATGCTCCCCATGTATCAATTGAAGATGTCCAGTTTGCAACATTCTGCCCCGATGATGGTTTAGGTGACCCCCATGAATTTTTAAGCGGATATGATAAAGCTTCAAGAGCTGCTGGTTTGGATATAGCCTTTGACACCAAAGTAATCGGTATTGAACAAAACTCAGGCAAAATATCTCAAGTAAAAACTTCAAATGGCACAATTGATACTCCGTTGGTCATAAATTGTACCGGACCTTATGCTAAAAAAATAGGTGCAATGATTGGTACTGATTTGAAAGTTGAACCGATTCGCAGACAAATAGTCACTACCGGTGAACTATCGTTTGTAAAACCGTTTTTCCCAATGGTCGTTGATGTATCCTCCGGTCTCTATTGTCATAAAGAATCCAAAGGAATGCTTTTGGGATGGGCTGATAAAAAGGTGGCTCCATCTTTTGATATTTCAATCGACCCCGATTATACAGATAATATTTTAGAACGTGCTTTAGAACTTATCCCCCAGCTTGAAGAAGCAGAAATCGGTAATGAATGGGCAGGTCTTTATGAAGTGACCCCTGACCATAGAGCAATAATTGGTTTTGAACCATCAGTTGAGGGCATGTTTCATCTGACCGGCTTCTCAGGTCATGGATTTATGCATGCTCCGGCAGCCGGACTTATTACATCTGAGATTCTGACCGGTAAAAAACCTTCAATTGATATTTCAAATTATAAGCCGGACCGTTTTAAAGAAGGTCAAGCTATTGAAGAGACAAACGTCATATAATAACAATAGGTAAGGCTCTGTTTTTGATTATTCAGAGCATAATATTTTAGGGAGTAAAATGAAAAAACTAATTCTTATCGGTGTTGTGTTATTAATAGCAGCATCAGTGAGCTTTGCAGGGGAATCATCCTGTCCGGCAGACAGAGCAACAAAAGTCGGGTTTCACCCATTTGGAGATTTCCATCATCTTTTAGCACCGGTGTGGCACAATGCTTGGGCTGAAAAAGATTTTAAAACTCTTTTAGAAGCAGGTCCAAAGTTTGAAAAACTTTTTGCACCTATTGCTGAGATGAATCCAAAACTAAAATCAGAAAGCAAATTAGAAAAATTTAAAAAAAACCGTATAGAATTTGGAAAAGCTGTTAAGCTGTATGCTGAAGCATGTAAAGCAGGCGATAAAGAAAAAGCTTATGAGCTTATGCCAAACCTGCATAACACTTTTGAAATGACTGCCTCTGCACTCTTGCCATTGACTTATCCTGAATTTGACGGATTTGTGATTTCCTTTAATCTTTTAAATGAAAATCATATTCCAGCAAACAATATTGATGGTATCAAAGGAACAGTTGCAACTTTAACAGCTAAATTGGATGGGTTAAATAAAAAAACTATTCCGACTGAATTAGCTGGCGAAAAAGTTGAGATATTAAAAAAGTTCTCTGAAATCAAAAGGATGGTTGCTTTGATGCAAAAATGCTGCGATAAAAATGATATGGAAACGCTCAAAGGTCACGCAAAAGAACTTTCACTTGTCTTAGATAAATTTGTAGAAAAATATATTTAATCGAAAGTATATATAATTAAGATTCCGTGTCGGCATCATCGTTGATGTCAATCATTTTGGTGCCGTCACTATACTTAATTGTTTTGGGAGAGGTCATTCTCATCAGCTTTTGAGTGACACTATTTATTTTAATCGCTGATTCTTCAATAGCTTTTAATTTTTCAATAATATCTTCATCAAGATTTTCTTGTTTCATCAATAATAATTGAATATTACCAATAATAGCCTGAAGGGGATTATTGACTTCATGATTCACTGTTACTGCTGTTTCTAAAACTGCAGTCAGTCTTTCTTTTTCTATCTTTTCTTTTTGAGACTCTGCCGAATTACCAATATTTGCAGCAGTATAATGCAAAGAAAGCATTGCAGAAAGCGTCTCTAAAAATAGCCCTTCAGCAATTGGCGACTGTTCACCCTCTTGAATCCCAATAACCGCTCCAAAGACTTTTTTGGAAAACATTAAAGGAAGAGTAAAAGAATTATATGGCTCATCGCCGCCAAAAGACAAATAAGCAGTAACAAGCTGTTGGTTCTTACGAAGATTTTCATAGAGATTATACTCAAGCTCGGTTAATCGAGACTGCATAAGCGGAGTCTCAGCATGAGAAACCGTTACAGAAATATTCTGTTCATTATCCCATAAATACAAAGATGCACCATTCAGCCCCAAATATGAGCAAGACATCTCTAAAGCAATTTTGGCTGCATCATTTATATTACCGCCTTTTTTGGCAAAAAGAGCAAGATCGGAAATAATTTTAAATTTATCTAATTTCATATTTTCCAAGTTGTAGTAAATTCATATAAATATACTTTGAGCAAATCAGGTGCCTTAATTTATATTAATACACCAAGAGCAGACAAGAGAACCTTTTACTTAAAAACTGTTATATATCAGTACGTTACAAAACTTAAAGACTGTGCAGTAAATGAACAATCCAAGGAGACATTGTAATATAATGCATTTTTGTACAAAAAACAGATGCAAATATTATTCTTATTATAACTATTTGACAATCAAGTTCCATTAGACTAAATTGCGACTTCTATTTTAGTGAGGTATTAAAATGTTAGAAGAAGTAATACATGATCAGTGCGGTATATTTGGCGTCTTTAATAACAAAGAAGCTGCTGATTTAACATATTTTGGTCTTTATGCACTCCAGCATAGAGGACAGGAATCTGCCGGAATTGTTACGACTGAAGATGGCAAGTTCAATTTACATAAAGGGATGGGTGAGGTTTCTGAAGTATTTTCTGAGAAATCAAACTTAGAACGCTTAAGTGGTACTATAGCTGTTGGACATACCAGATATAGTACAAGCGGAGCATCTTCTATAATAAACATCCAACCTTTTATCATTACCAATAGAAACGAACAACTGGCTATTGCTCATAATGGAAATTTGACAAATGCGTATGATTTAAGACAAAAATTAGATGCTGCCGGTTCGATTTTTCAAACAACTTCCGATTCTGAAATAATTCTGCATCTTATCGCAAAATCTAAAAAAATTACCCGTATTGAACGAATCGCTGCTGCACTCAAAACAATCAAGGGTGCCTATTCTTTGGTATTTTTAACAAAGAATTCAATTATAGCAACCAGAGACCCAAACGGGTTCAAACCTCTTTGTATCGGTAAATTAAAAGATTCCTATTTTGTGACATCAGAAACTTGTGCATTAGATATCATCGGGGCAAAATATGTTCGTGATGTAGAACCGGGAGAACTGATAGAAATTTCTACTGAAGGTATCAAATCATATTTCCCTCATCCTAAAAAAAATATCAAACATTCATTCTGTATATTTGAATATATCTATTTTGCCCGACCTGATTCAAAAATCTTTGGTGAAAACGTAGATAAAGTTCGCCGGCGTTTAGGCAGACAACTTGCCAAGGAACATCCTGTTGATGCTGATATTGTCATCGGAATTCCCGATTCAGCTAATACGGCAACATTGGGATATTCCGAAGAATCCGGTATTCGCTTTGAAATCGGACTGATTCGAAACCATTATATTGGTCGTACATTTATTGACCCACATCAAAAAATTCGTGATCTTGATGTTAAAGTAAAATTCAATCCGGTCAAAGGTGTTCTCAAAGACAAACGAGTCATTGTTGTTGACGATTCTATCGTGCGTGGAACCACCTGCAAAAAACTGGTCAAATTAATTCGTGATGCAGGAGCAAAAGAAGTGCATTTTCGGGTTTCTTCACCCCCGATTATCTCCCCTTGTTTTTTTGGTATTGATATGCCGACTAAAGATGAGTTGATAGGTGCTAATTATACTGTTCCTCAAATTGAAAAGATGCTTGGAGTTGATTCTTTAAGATATTTGTCGCTGGATGGAATGCTTTCGATGCCTTCTTTGCCGAACACTACATTTTGTGACGGCTGTTTTACCGGTAAATACCCGTTAGAAACACCACAGGAAAACGGTAACAGGCGACTCTTTAAAATTTAATTATTTCACTCTCTCCCCATCAATTTCTGCCGATAATCGTATATATAATGAGAGATTGGCTCATAATACATCTTTGTCAAGAATCAGCAGTTTGACAAATACTTTTTAGAAAGTATATTAAAACAGTTACTGCTTTTTACTATTCTTTCTTTGAGCCAAAATAAGAACAATCGGAGTATTTGTTTTGAATTCAAAAATTTTGATTATCGCAATTTTTATACTTACTGTCACCTCAAGTATTACCATTGCAAAACAAAATAAATCTCTCTCTTCTGCTCAAATAGCTCCTCGAACTCTCCCTCAAAAACGGCATAATGTACAAGTTAGTTCAAATGCTGAAATTTCTAGGGTAATCGTAAAATTTAAAGATTCTTTACAGGTACGTCTTAGACAAGATAAGTTAATCTCTCAAAAAGGAATATCTGTGCAAGCAGCAGATAAACTTCTTAAACCTTTTCAACAAATATCACTGCGAAGATTATTTAAAAATCATACCGAACAAAAGCTCTCAAAACAACAAGCTGTTTTTCAACACCGTTCACAGACTGAACTTGCCGACTTGAACTCTTATTATGCAATCGAAACTCAATCAGTACAAGAGGCAATACAAATTGTTAACCAACTCAATAGTTTAGAATCAGTTGAAATTGCTTATGTTGAACCGTCACCCGTACCTGCCGGTGATATTGCACCAACGACTCCTGATTTCACTGCTTCACAACTATATTTAAACCAAGCTCCTGACGGTATTGACGCTTTATATGCTCAAACTCTTTTAGGTGGCGATGGGAGTGGTATTACAATTACAGATATTGAAGGAAACTGGCAAACCAGCCACGAAGATTTGGACAAAGCGGCATCAGGGTTTTTAATCGGCGATGTTATAGCCGATCAGTTATGGCTTGACCATGGTACTGCAGTCATTGGGGTTTTAATAGGTTCTGATAACGGATATGGTATTACCGGAATTGCTCCTGAAGCCGAACTTGGTATGATCTCTATTGGCTCAATGTCGACAGCAGAAGCTATTTACAACGCAATTGATTCATTGGAAGCAGGTGATATTATTTTAATTGAACTACAGGCTCCCGGACCACGCCATGATTTTGCTGTACGTCAAGACCAAGAGGGATATATCTGCATGGAATATTGGCAGGCAAACTATGATGCTATAAAATATGCATGGGCTAAAGGAATCGTTGTGATAGAAGCAGCAGGCAATGGAGGAGATAATTTCGATGACCAAGCTATGTATGGAGAATTATTCGACACGACATATAGAAACTCTCATGCACTTATTGTAGGGGCAGGATATCCGGCATCATCACCGACAGACTTGGAGCGAGAATCATATTCCAACTATGGCGAAAGAGTTAATCTGCAAGGATACGGCTCAGAGGTGTATACTACCGGATATGGAGACCTTTTTGACGGAGGCGGTGATCCAAACCAGTATTATACGACAGGTTTCGGCGGAACATCATCAGCCTCTCCGATTATTGCTGGAGCGGCGGCGGCAATTCAGGGGTATATGAAAGCTAACTTTGGGACTGTGCTGACATCTGATTATATTCGTGATATACTTTATGAAACCGGTACTGCTCAGCTTGGCAATACCCTTGAACATATAGGACCTCGCCCAAATTTAGACTCCGCAATCAATTCAATTTCTGCTCCCCCCTCTTTAACTGCCTCACCATATTATATTGATACAACAATTGAAGAGGGAGATTCTTATACTATTGATATTTGGCTTCATAATTCTTCTATGACCGATAATATCAATTTCTATATTTATGACCGAGATTCCTCTGCCCGTACCGCTGTTAGCAACTGGTTGGAAGTATCTACGCAATCAGGAATTGTCTATCCAAATGATTCTATCTATTTAGGAGTAATATTAGATGCCTCCACACTCACGGAAAGATCATCGAAATATCAAGGACTCTTAGAAATTATCTGGGGACACGGGGCTGCCTCGCTTGATTCGTTTCTGTTAGTGCCTGTTTATCTTGATATCCCCTGTATGGATTCAACATTTTCTGCTATTTCTTCAGATGATTTTGGAGGACCTACATATAATTGGATATCAGCCAAAGATTCAGGTCTAAAAATTGATAATGCTCTTTTTTATAATCAGGGTGAAACTTTTATTTTAGATGACGGGTCTGCCGGTCCGTTTGCAATTGGGTTTGATTTCCCATTTTTCACTAACTACTATGACTCATTTTATGTCGGTGTGAATGGTGCAATGTCATTTACTGACCCAAATATAAACATAGATGGCAAATTTAGTCTCCTCTCTATCCCCGGAGTACCTTTCAGCAGCTTCTTAGCTCCATTTTGGAATGATTTGTATCTTGATGATGAAGCTGTACCTGAAGCAGGGATTTATATCTATCAGAATTCAACATTAGATACTACAGTTATTGAGTGGTACCGAATAGCTTCATTTGAAGACCCTGACGATACTCTCATCAATTTTGAAATACTGTTAACATCTGACGGAAATATCAAATACCAATATAAATCAGTAGGAACTTCCGGATTAGAAAACTTGTCTTTAATAGGAATTTCTGAGATAGATTGTAACTCTTTGGAATACCTGAATGCAGGAGATTCGCTTGAGTTAATCCCCCATAATATGGAAACTATTTTATTTAAGAATCATTTATATTTTGGGCAGACCGGTGATATTAATGGAAACAGTGTTATCAATATTTCTGATTTAGTTTGGATGCTTAATTATATGTTTTCAAGCGGTCCTCCTCCAATTCCAATCGATGCCGGTGATGTTAATTGCGATGAATCAATTAATGTCTCGGACATAGTTTATTTAATCAGTTATATGTTCAAAGACGGTCTTGCCTCCTGTTCAAAATGGCTCTATGACAGCAGTATATAAGCTGATTTTATTTCGTATAGAGATTATAGAAATGCAAAGATTGCTTCTTTAGAAATATTTATTATTTCCTGAGGAAAAAGCCCTATCCCTAAAGTACCTAAAGCACAAATTAGAAACAGTATAACCATCGATAGGTTTAGGTGTAATTTATTAAACGGTGCGTCAGTATTTTCAAAGTAAGTTGCTTTTAAAATTTTAAAATAATAATAGACAGATAAAAACGAATTAAGGACACCTATAACAGTCAGCCATATAAAACCATGTTTGACAGCTTCTGAGAAGATATAAAACTTTCCGATAAACCCAACTGTAGGAGGAAACCCTGCCAGTGCAAAGATGAACAGAGCAAAAACCGCTGAAAGATAAGGATGAACTTTTGCCATACCATTGAGTTCAGATAATTCAGGTTTTGCCTGTGAGCGAGTTTCTAAAAGAGTCACTACCGCAAATGCACCTACATTAAATAAAGTATATGCCGTGAGATAGAATAATGCCGCAGATATAGCGTTACTTCCACCTACGGTAAGAGCTACAAAGATATATCCGGCATGAGCAATTGAGGAATACGCTAATAAGCGTTTTACATTTGTCTGTTTTAAGGCAAGTACATTGCCAACAATCATTGTAAGAACAGCTATTACCCAAAAAAGATTGGTCAACAGTTCGACTTCATTAAATCCATAACTAAAAATCCTTAAAAGAGCAGCAAACCCTGCTGCTTTTGGACCAACAGAGAAAAAGGCAGTCACCGGAGTTGGAGCTCCTTGATAGACATCCGGTACCCAATTGTGAAATGGAACAGCACCAACTTTAAATCCAAAACCGATAAGTATAAAACCTATCCCTGACAACAGAAGTGTTCTTGACTGAGAAAGATTAAACGAAAAGTCGGCAACAATTCGTCTGAGATCGGTAGTTTCAGAAGCACCAAAGATGAATGCAATACCCATCAAAAGAAACGCCGAGGCAAAGGCACCCATGATAAAATATTTAATACCTGCTTCGTTTGACTCAAGCGACCTGCGGGCAAAACCGGCTAAAACATACAAGGGAACCGACATTATTTCAAGACCTAAAAAGATAACTACTAAATCGGTAGTATTTGCCATAACCATCATACCCATTGTTGAAATCAACAACAGAGCATAATATTCAGGGCGGTTAATATGTTTGACCTCTAAATATTTTTGAGCAATTAAAACAGCTAAAAGAGCAATGACAGCAAACAACAGTTTAAACGAAACACCAAAATTATCACATGTTACCATCCCATAAAAACCCGATGCTTGGTTATGCCACTGTGACGAGATACATCCGATAGATACCGCAATTCCCAAAAGAGCAATAATCGGAGCAAACCGAGCAGATTTTTTCATAAATGAAATAGATAAAATAACAAATGCTGCCACAAGTAGTGCAATCTCCGGCGATATAAGAGAAAAATCAATTTGTGCTGATGTAAAGTCTATCATATAAAAACCTTTTAATAACGAACACGTCGTTATATGTTAAAATCCTCATCCACCGCCAAAGCCAAGTTTCACTTCACCGTTTTCAACAATGACCGGTACAATAGATTGACCGCCTGACAACTCTAATGCTTTTTCTTTAGCACCTTCAGTCTTGAAAATATCAATCTCCGTATATGCAACACTATTATCAGTATAATGTTTTTTGGCAGCGGCACAGTACGGGCAACCTTCCTTTGTGTAAATCGTCACTTCGCTCATTTTGAATTGGTGTCCTCATTCAACTGCAAAGTTAAATTAGTTTGCCCTGTGTTATTGTCATATTTTTTTATCTGAAATTCTTTATCTAAATATACTGATTTTGCTTTATTCACCTGTTGTAACATATTTTTCACCGCAGGCTCAATGCGTGTAAAGAATGGTGTTGGATAGATACCTATAAAAAAGATAAGTATCACTAAAGGAAGTAATATTAATTTTTCACGACTGTCTAAATCGAGCAGTTTTTTATTTTCTTCTTTTGTAACCTTGCCATAGAAAACCCTTTGGTACATCCACAACATATAACATGCTGAAAGAATCACGCCAAGTGCCGCAAAGGCAGCATAGATCGGAAGAGCGTCGTGTAGGGAAAGAGTGTAGATCTCGGTGGTCGCCGGATCATTAAAAAAAAAAATAGAAACAAAAAAAAGAGAAAGAAAAAAAAAAAAAAAAACACTAGAGA
>CAJVYT010000051.1 GCA_913009765.1 uncultured candidate division Zixibacteria bacterium | reverse complement strand
ACTTTTTGGGCTTTATTGCAGGTATCAATTTTTAGCAAATAAAACCATCTATATATGGTCAATCCTTTGATGTTTATTTTCTTCAGCATGTTTGTTGATAACTCTTTTTTGACAATCAGTTTGCTCAATACGGAAATACCCAGATTGCAGGAAACAGCATTTTTGATAGCTTCGGAATTATTAAATTTATATGGTATGTTTATGCTGATACCATGCTTTTCAAATTCAGCTTCCATGATTTGCCTGGTTCCGGACCCTTTCTCTCTAATGATAAAGTTTTCGCCCTTAAGCTCTTTTAAGTCAACCGTCTTTTTTTTGGCAAAGTGATGTTGAGGTGAGCATACAAAAATAAGTTCATCCTTCATGAATTTTGTTGTTTTTACGGTAGTATCATCTGTTTGAGGCAAACCTTCAATCAAACCGACATCAATATCGGACAGTCTTAGTTTGTTGATTACTTCATGGGTATTTCCGATAAAGATATTTATATCAATGTCAGGATATTGTTCTTTGAATGTTTTGACTAACTCCGGCAGCAAATAATTGCCTATTGTTGTGCTTGCTCCTATGCAGACACACCCTTTTTTTAGAGTATTGAAATTTTCCAAACAAAGTTGAGCGTCTTCCAGCAAGTTTATGATCTTTTTTGTGTAAATATATAACCCTTTCCCCTCATAAGTTAAATAGAGTTTGTTGTTTTGTCTTATGAATAATTTTATTGTAAATTTATTTTCAATATCTTTTATGGTTTGGCTTACAGCTGATTGAGTTATAAATAAATTTTGAGCACTCTTGCTCATATTTAGTGTTTCGGCAACATTATTAAAAGCAAAAATATGTCTTAAATTCAAATCGTACATAGTCATAATATACCTCAGGAATATTTAAGAATTCTAAACCCTTATACTATAGAAAGAGGTCGAAATCAATAAGCGCAGCTTATAAAAACCTTAAATTGATTTAGTTTAAATAATTTTTATACTCATTTTCCGATTCATTTGGAAATATTGCAACTTTTACTCATGTTTGGTGTTATGATGCTGCTGTCAAAAACAAAATTTGTCTTAAATGCAGACTACTATAACTTTTGCTTATAGATAACCTTATCTTTTCTAATTTGATCTTATAGATATTGCAAGTTATATTACATTGAAATTTAAAAATTAGGGGGAGAAAATGGCTAAAAACAAAATTACCATAATTGGCAGCGGCAATGTAGGAGCAACGGCGGCACATTGGGCAGCAATAAAGGGTTTGAGTGATATAGTGTTGGTTGATGTTCAGGAAGGTATTCCGCAGGGGAAAGCTCTTGATCAATCTCAATTCGAATTCTTGACAAATTAATAAATGGCGATTACAATATCAAATTATAAAATAAAGTGGGTGATTTTTAGCTATCGATAGTGTATTATGTTACTAATATTCTAATGCTGTGATGTGGTACATATTATACAATAATTAGTAGGGGGTTATAATGTTTCATGGAATTGACTTTCTAAATATCGATTCGGATCTATCGGATGAGGAAAAGCTTGTAAGAGATAGCGCAAGGGAATTTGTCCAAAAAGAGGTGCTTCCGGAAATCTCAACACATTTTGAAGAAGGAACATTTCCGACAGAACTTGTAAAAAGGATGGGAGAACTTGGATTTCTTGGTGCAAATATTCATGGCTACGGCTGCAGCGGACTGAATAATGTTGCCTATGGATTGATAAACCAGGAACTTGAAAGAGGTGATACCAGCTTAAGAAGTTTTGCATCAGTGCAGGGATCTCTTGTTATGCCTTCAATCTATACATTCGGATCCGAAGAGCAAAAAGAGCGTTATCTGCCTGAACTTGCTGCCGGCAGAATAGTTGGCTGTTTTGGATTGACTGAAGCAGATCATGGATCCGACCCCGGTTCTATGGAAACTAAAGCGGTTAAAAAAGGTGATAAATATATCCTGAATGGATCCAAAATGTGGATAAGCAACGGTTCTATTGCCGATATTGCCATTGTCTGGGCAAAACTCGATGGTATTGTCAGAGGATTTATCGTTCCAAAAGATACAAAAGGATTCTCAGCAAATCGCACAAAGCATAAGATGTCTTTGAGAGCCTCCGTTACGAGCGAACTTGTATTCGATGATGCAGAAATACCTGAGGAGAACATATTATCTAAATCAAACGGACTGAAATCACCTTTGATATGCCTCAATCAGGCAAGATACGGCATAGCGTGGGGAGTGTTAGGCTCGGCAATGGCGTGCATCGATGAAGTTATAAGTTATACAAAAAACAGAACTCAGTTTGGAAAGCCGTTAGCGGCGTTTCAACTAACTCAAAGCAAATTGGCCGATATGATAACAGAGCTTTCGCTTGCCCAGCTTACCGCTCTTAAAATCGGCAGGCTTAAGGATGCCGGAAAGCTTAAGCATTATCAGCTTTCTTTAGCCAAAAGAAACAACGCAAGAAAAGTGCTCGAGATTGCAAGACAGGCGCGCGGGATGATGGGAGCAAATGGAATCTTGCTTGATTATCAGACAATCAGACATATGCTCAATCTTGAAACGGTTAATACCTACGAAGGAACGTATGAGATTCATAGTCTTATTATCGGAAAGCAAATCACAGGAATTGATGCATTGCGTATTAACTAAATAATTTTAGGGGGGTGATGAATGAGCTGCCAGGATAATTCCTACTGTTTATCAGGAATAAGGGTATTGGACATTTCAAGGGTCCTCGCTCTTCCTTATGCCACAATGATTTTGGGAGATCTTGGGGCGGAGGTGATCAAGGTTGAAAGACCTGGTAAAGGAGATGACACTCGATCGTGGGGTCCGCCGTATTTTGGAACTGAAAGCGCCTACTATCTTTGTGTCAATAGAAATAAAAAAAGTATTACGGTTGATATAAAAAGCGCCAAAGGTCAAAAAATTATAAAAGAGTTAGCAGCTGTATCGGATGTAGTTGTAGAAAATTTTAGTGTGGGTGAACTTAAAAAATACGGCCTTGATTATGAATCGCTGTCTAAAATAAATTCAAAACTGATATACTGTTCCCTCACCGGTTTCGGTCAGAACGGTCCTAAAAGCAAATTGCCGGGATACGATTTTATGATACAGGGAATCTCAGGCATAATGAGCATAACAGGCAAGCGAGATGGCGAACCAATGAAGGTCGGCGTAGGAATAGTTGATATAGTGGCAGGATTATATGCTGTAACTGCTATTTTAGCATCTTTGTATAAAAGAGAGAAATCAGGAAAAGGTGAATATATTGATATTGCACTTTTTGATACAGCAGTTTCATGGCTTGCAAATGTAGGAAGCAACTACCTTGTTTCCGGGAAAATACCGGAACGATTTGGTAATGCCCATCCCAATATTGTTCCTTATCAAACATTCAAGGCAAAAGACGGATATTTCAATTTAGCTGTAGGAAACGATACCCAATGGGAAAAATTTGTGAGTATTGCAAACAGAAATGAATTAAAAAACGAGCGATTCAAAACCAATTCCGATAGGGTAAGAAACAGAGAAGAGTTAATCACTCTCATAGAATCAACGTTCTTGAAAAAAAATATGTCTGAGTGGATAGAGATGTTAGAAAAAGCATCAATTCCGTGCGGTAGAATTTTAACACTCGACAAAGTATTTTCGGATCCTCAACTTATTTTTCGCGATATGATTAAAACAGTCAACCATCCTTTTGGAAAACTTAAGCTTGTTTGGAGTCCGATAAAACTAAAAAATTACCCTGTAAAAAAGCCAACATATCCACCCACACTTGGTGAACATACAAGTTATGTATTTAAAACTATACTCCGACATTCAGAAGATCAGGATTGATTATGAGTAGAGATAAAATTTTATGTTAGGGGGAGGTGCAGTATGAAGTTTTCTAAGCGTTTAAAGCTATGTTACTCAACAGGGATAATTTTGTCCGTCCTTGTAGCGAAATCAAAATTGTTTATGGGTAGAGATAAAGATTTTATGTATTTTATGTTAGGAGGTGCAGTATGAAGTTTTCTAAGCGTTTAAAGCTATGTTACTCAACAGGGATAATTTTGTCCGTCCTTGCTGTTTTAATGTTCAGTATGCCTAATTTGGCAAAAGCTGAGAAAGTCTACAACTTGAAATTTGAGCTCGTATGGAATACCCAGCATCCTGAGTACAAAGCTTATCAAAAATTTATTAAAATGATAGAAAAAGAGACTCACGGCAGGGTTAAATTTACTCTTTTCCCTGCAAGCGAGCTAGTTCCAAGAAAAGTAGCTCTATCTGGTCTAAAAAGCGGCGTTATAGATATGCTCGCCGGAAGTGCAGCCTATTTTCATGGAATGGTTCCGGAAGGAGATGTCGATTGGATGCCATTTGTCGCAGCGGGACATAGAAAAACATTTTGGAAATTCATAAATACAGGTAAAGCTCATGACATAATATACAACGCATACCTAAAAAAGGCTAATGCTGTATGGTTAACAGATATTCTTGCCGGATCCGAAGGAATAATTGGAAGAGGCAATCATGTATATAATAAGATTTCTCAACTTAAAGGTATAAGATTGAGAGCTGCCGGCGGCTTGGCTACGAGAACCGCTAAGGCATTAGGAGCAGCTCCGGTAACACTTGTAACAGGTGAAATTTACCCGGCCCTTCAAAGAGGAACTGTAGACGCCTTAATGTTTCCGATATACGGACTGAAAGTCTATCAATTTTATGAGGTTGGAAAAACATACACGGGACCTGGCATTTTCATTTGGTGTGATGATTTGTGGATGAATCAAAATACATTCAATTCTTTACCTAAAGATATACAAAAAATATTTCTAAAAGTAGCACATAAATGGGGTTACTGGGCAAGCACGGTTTATTGGCCGCAATATGAAAAAGAAATTAAGGGATGGGCTGAGAAAAAAGGCGTTAAGATGACAGCTTTTTCGCCTTCAGAAATCAAAAAGGCTCAAAAGCTTGTCCAACCTGTATGGAGCTGGTTTGCCGAAGGAAGTCCTCAAAGCGCCGAGTTAATAAAACTTCTCAGAGTAGAAGTTAAAAAGTGGAAATAATGCTTAATAGTCACAGTAAACATCAACGGGAGGGAAATCATCCCTCCCCATACTAATGCAATACAAAAAAGGGTTTAAAAATGGATAAGTTTATGAGGGCGTTTTCGACGTTCGATAAATGGGTAGCCAGACTTGCCGGTTGGATAGTGTTCGCTATGATGTTAATCATAACCTATGATGTTGCTATGAGGTATGTTTTCAGGGCTCCCACAACCTGGAGTTTTGAAATTAGCACATATATGCTTGTGGCTATAGTTTTCTTAGGTGGTGCATGGACTTTACCAGCCGGTGGACACGTAAGCGTAGATATAGTAACCGAAAGAGTAAAGCCAAAAACGAAAGCTTTGTTAGGTATTATCACTTCTTCTATTGCTATGTTTTATCTGTGTATATTCTCAATAGCAGCTTTTAGTTTTACATATCAAGCTTGGGTAAATAACGTTAAAAGCACACAATACTTAGGTTGGACTATGTGGCCGATAAGATCTTTTTTGTTTATTGGCGGCGTATTGCTCTTCTTTGAATTCTTCTTTAGACTTGTAGTAAACATTCGAATGTTTAAAAGAAAAAGCTTGAAAACATAATAGAGGGGGGATAGGTCATGGAGGGATATGTTGTTCTTTTAATTTTAATCGCGTCTCTGTGTTTACTTCTTTTTACAGGTTTGCCGGTTGCTTTCTCCCTTGGTTTTTTGAGTATTGCTGCAGCTTATTTTTTATGGCCTAATTTATCGGGAATCTACGGCGTAGCGCTTGCAGGCTATGCCCATATGTCCAATTATACGCTTGTCTGCGTGCCTTTGTTTATATTTATGGCAGAGCTTGTAATGCTTGGCAAAATGGGTACTGACACATACGAAGTGGCTGATCGCTTCTTAAGGAATCTTCCAGGCGGATTGGGAATGACGAGCGTTGTGTTTGGTGCCATATTTGGTGCCGTTTCCGGAGCAAGCACAGCCGGCACTGCCACAGTGGGGCTTCTAGCTATGCCTGAAATGACGAACAGAGGCTATAAATCCGGTTTTGCGGGTGCAATTGTCGGGTTCTCCGGTGCTCTGTCTATACTAATACCGCCAAGTATTATACTCATTCTATATGGAACACTTACAGATGAATCCATAGGTAAATTGTTTTTAGGGGGATTTATCCCCGGAATTATTATGGCCGTACTTGCAATATTATACATCTTTATAAAAGCTAAAATTGATCCATCATCTGCACCAAGGGATGAAGTTAGATTTAGTTGGAAAGAAAAAATCTTATCTGTATGGAAGGTCTGGGGATTATTTGTTGTTATAGTGCTCCTCCTGGGAACTATTTACACAGGTGTAGCTACACCGACAGAGGCTAGTGCGGTTGGAGCTTTTGCTGTCTTAATCATAGCTCTGTTGAAAAGAAGTTTAAATTTTAAAGTTTTAAACGATGCATTATTAGCGACAGTAAGAACCACAGCTATGATAGGTTGGATTATCATAGGTGCAACGTCATTCGGATATATAGTGATATACTCGGGTGGTGCGGCTCAATTGACAGGTTGGATCATTGGATCACATATGCCAAAATTAGTAATAGTTTTTATACTAATGATAGGATATTTGATAATGGGTATGTTTTTAGATCCGGTTGCTATAGTTATGATGACCACATCACTTGTTCTTGCGCTTTTACATATTCTTAATATAAATATACTGTGGTTTGGTATACTGGTGACAATAAATATGTGCGCAGGAAATATTTCTCCTCCTATGGGACTAAATCTATACATAGTTAAAGGCTTGATGCCCAAAATAGATCTCTACGATTTATTTAAGGCTGCAGTACCGTTTATAGTCGTAGATGCTATAACTATTGCTCTGGTTATGGTATTCCCTCAACTGGCCACATGGTTACCATCCATTGTTTAATGTATAAATTTGGGGCGGATATTATGGCCATGTTTTTGGAGCTTGTTGAAAAATGTTATTACAAGGAGCGTAGTGACCTGTTTGCGTCTACCTGCGCCGTTGGCCTGTCTGCGTGCGGACACGCACAGGCAGGCGCGGCAGGCAGGTGCTATTGCACAGAGTTTATTTCTAAATATCAGGGTCAGGTATATTAGTTATTGGTGCATTCGATGCCATAATAATCTAATGTTTTTTACCCATAGTTATATCTTTTCAGGGAATTTAGGATTATTTAACCTCCGAAAGAATATTTTCAATATAGCATAAATAAATATTCTTTGTGTTAAGAAGTATAGCCAGATCAGGGATGACATAGAAGACGATAATCTATTTTGATTCTACCTATGAGAAATTGAAATTAATGCCGTGGCAACACCGCACATGTCCAGTTACTCATTGGAGTCGTTGGGTCGGATGTGTATGACGTCAGCCGAGAATGCAGTGAAAGCGTTGACAGGAGAAATCCCGGTAACGGAAGTAAGTCGAAACTAAATTAATAGGAGGATAAAAATGAGTTTTAAATTAACCGAAGAACAGGAAATGCTGGTAAAAACAGTAAGGGATTTTGCGCAAAAAGAGTTAAAGCCCAAAGCCGCATATTGGGATGAACATGAGGAGTACCCGTACGAAAATGTAAAAAAACTGGTCGAGCTGGGATTAACCGGCATAACGTTGCCTCCGGAATACGGCGGCGAGGGAAGACCCTTGATTGATGCCTTGCTGGTAGTTGAAGAGATCGCAAAAGCGTGCGGAACCACGGCCCGGCTGGTCGTGGAAACGAATATGGGTGTCGTGGGGGCTTTGATGAATCACGGTACCGAAGCCCAAAAGGAAAAATATCTCCCCATGGTCCGCAATGGAGAAAAACCCGCGATCGCGATTACCGAACCGGATGCGGGATCAGCGGCCACGGAATTACGGACGCGCGCCAAAAAGAAGGGCTCGAATTATGTCCTGAACGGTAGCAAGTGTTTTATTACCGGTGGTGGAATCTCAAAAATATATCTGGTATTTGCCCGTTTTGAAGATATCCCCGGCGCGAAAGGAATTGGTGGTATTTTCGTCGAAGCCGGAACTCCCGGTTTTAAAGTTGGAAAACGCGAACCAATGATGGGCCTGCGGGGAATACCGGAAACCCAATTATTTTTCGAGGATTGTGTTGTCCCGGAAGAAAACCTCTTGGTTGCTCATGGAGACGGGTTTAAAAAATTGATGACGGCTTACAATGGTCAACGACTGGGGGCAGCTACCGTTGCTTTGGGAATCGCACAAGGCGCCCTTGATGAAGCGGTGGCCTACACGAAAGAGCGGAAACAATTCGGTCGGCCGATATGCGAATTCCAGGGGATACAGTGGATGCTGGCGGAAATGCACATCAAACTGGAAGCGGCGCGACTCTTGTTGCATCGGGCGGCATATAATGCCGGATACGGTTTACCGGATCACATGGAGGCAGCCGTTGCCAAGGCATATACCACCGAAGTCGCCGTGCAGGTTACCAATGATGCCCTGCAATTGTTTGGCGGATACGGTTACTCCCGGGAATATCCCCTCGAACGATTGGTTCGGGAAGCAAGGATGTTTACCATTGGCGGCGGAACGGTTCAGATGCTGAAAAACGTGATCGCGTCAAAATTGTTGGGCATGAAGATTAGTCAGTGAAAAGATTAGTCCCCCGTTGTTTAAGCGTAATTATACAAAATCGGGACAGGCCGGGGAAACCTGGCCCCGGATTCAGGTGATCGCTTTGACAAGCGCGATTCAGGCATACCATTACCAAGCTAATAAGTCAGCAAAAACAATCAGAAAGAAAATGAAATGGCGAATGAAACACAACACGTAAAACCGGTGCCTCTGGAGGAAATTACGGTTCTGGGTTTAACACAGGCACTGGCGGATCCGTTCTGCACCATGCAACTCGGTGACATGGGAGCGGAAATGCTGAAAGTCGAACGTTCGGGAAGGGGGAGACGATTCCCTTCATTGGCCCACTTCACCGATTCCGAATGTGCTTATCTCATTAGCACCAATCGGAACAAGAAAATACCCTTAATCTTAAAGCCGATAAATGACCGCTGCACAATATAATGAGAGGTGAGTATGGAACCGCAATACAAAGTACTTTTTCACATTGATAAATTCGACATAGAAGGGTTAAATATTGCCTTTAAAAATGCTAATAATTTAATAACGGACAAGGGGGCATCCTCGGTTCAAATTGCTTTGGTGGTCAATTATCTGGCGCCGAAACTATTTCTTAAAAATACGCTCGGAAAAGAAATGACTGATAATCTTGCTAAACTGATTAAAAGCAAAAATGCATCCATCTTTATTTGCAATAACTCTCTAAAGAATTTAAAAATTAGCCGCGAAGAACTGTTAACTTTCTGCAAAGTGGTCCCGGCTGGTATTACAAAAATAATTGAATTACAAAATGACGGTTTTGCCTATGTAAAACCATAAAATGAGATACGAATATTAGAATCTCATTGATCAATGATGGATATTTTTTTGTATTTAATATGCTTATCTGTATTCTGATTTGAGTTGAGCTAATCTGTCTTTGACTGCCTCGGCATGTCCTTTGACGCGCACTTTTGTCCATATTTCAGCGATATTCATATTCGGATCTATAATAAAGGTTGACCTTATTACTCCTTCGTACTCTTTTCCGTACAGTTTCTTTTTACCCCATGCCTCATAGGTCTTTAGCGTTTCTTTTGTCTGATCAGACAAAAGTGTAAGCCTGAGGCTGTTTTTTGCTATAAACTTTTGGTGTTTCTCGGAACTGTCAGGACTTATCCCAAGTATGACTGCATCGAGCTTTTTGAACTCCTGACGAAGATCAGTAAATTCGCATGCCTCTTTTGTACATCCTGACGTGAGATCTTTGGGATAAAAGTATAAAATAATCCATTTTCCGCTTAAATCTTTCAGACAGACTGTCTTGTTGTCCTGATCCGGCAGGCAAAATTCGGGCGCCTTTTTTCCTATATCAATCATAACGTCAACCTCCTATCTTATTATTGTATCAAAATATAGCTGATTAGGAAAATAGATCAACGATATTTTCCTGTATGTCCCAACTTGTGCCGGGTTTGTTTGACATAGCCGCCTGTTTTACTATTCTTGTTCGTATGATAGCCGTGAAATAGGGGGGCAGATGAACACCGACTTGTCATTTATTACAAACGAGAAAGGTCAGGATCTGAAAGATCGCTTCGGAGCCCTTATCAAAGATGCGGCATTTTTCGATTGTCTCACAGGATACTTCTACTCAAGCGGATTTTATGCAATCTATAAATCTTTGGAAACTACGGAAAAAATCAGAATTCTTATCGGCATCAGCACAAACAGGCAGACTTCCGATATGATGGAAAACGCCAATAAACCTACACAGAAAGCATTTGATTTTTCACACGCCGAAGCCAAGCAGAAAATTGAAAATCTTGTTCAGAAAGAAATGGAGGTTTCCGGGGACAATAGAAACGTTGAACAAGGCGTCCACAAATTTATAGAATGGATTAGAAACGGCAAGCTGGAGATCAGGGCTTATCCGTCACAGAATGTTCACGCCAAACTTTACATTATGACTTTCAGGGAAGGCGACAGGGATATCGGCCGCGTTATCACCGGCTCCAGCAATTTCACGCGATCGGGGCTAATCGATAATCTTGAATTCAATGTAGAACTGAAAAATAGAAGTGATTATGAATTTGCTAAAAATAAATTTGAGGAATTGTGGAATGATGCCGTAGATGTCAGCGAAAAATATGTTCAGACCATTCAGAATAAAACCTGGCTGACTCAAAATATCACACCTTATCAACTCTACTTAAAATTTCTCTACGAATATTTTAATGACACGCTGAAGCAGACCGGTGAACTGTTTGTTAAATATCTGCCGCAGGGATTCAAAAGGCTCCAATATCAGGAGCAGGCGGTTCTGAATGCCAAAAAGATACTTCTGGAATATGGCGGTGTATTTATATCGGATGTTGTCGGATTGGGAAAAACCTATATCTCGGCTATGTTGGCAGAGCAATTGGACGGCAGAACGCTTATCATAGCACCGCCTATGCTTTTGAAAAAATCAAATCCCGGTTCATGGCGCAATGTTTTTTTCGATTTTAATGTTTCGGCAGATTTCGAATCACTCGGCAAACTGGACAATCTGCTGTATAAAGGGACGGATAAATACACCAATATTATCATAGACGAGGCTCATCGCTTCAGAACGGAAACAACTGCAAGCTATGAGAAACTGGCGGAGATTTGCCGCGGTAAACGAGTTATTCTCGTAACGGCAACTCCCTACAACAACACTCCTAAAGATATCCTAAGCCTGCTTAAGCTATTTCAGAAAACCAAAAAAAGCACCATTCCTAATCTGCCCGATTTGGAATCTTTTTTTAACAGACTTGACAAAAGACTTAAGAATCTCGATAGAAAAAAGGACTATGTGGAATATATAACTATTGTAAGGGCTAATGCAAAAGAAATACGCGAAAAGGTGTTAAAATATTTAATGGTTCGCCGCACCAGAAGAGAGATTGAAAAATATTTCAGCAAGGACATAAAAGAACAGGGGCTGAAATTTCCGGAAGTAAAAAAGCCTGAACCGCTATTTTACGAGCTCAACGATAACGAAGACGATATATTCACAAAAACAATCAATCTTATTGCTCTGCAATTCAAGTATGCGCGCTATATGCCTATGCTGTATTATACAGGCAAGATTACTCAACCTGAAGAATTAGCCCAAAAAAATATGGGGCGATTTATGAAAATATTACTAATTAAACGCTTGGAAAGCAGCTTTTTTGCATTTAAAAATTCAGTGGACAGATTTTTGCATTCCTATGAAATGTTCATAAAAGAGTTTAATAACGGCAATGTTTATGTCAGCAAAAAACACACCAATAAAATATTTGAACTTCTTGATAACGATGATGATGCAGCAATTCAACGATTGATAGATAAAGGCGAAGCGGAAAAATATGAGAGCAGAGATTTCAGAAAAGAACTCAAAAATGACCTGGAGGACGATCGTGCCGCCTTGACGGAAATCAAAGAACTATGGCGAAATGTACACCGAGATCCGAAACTCATAAAGTTTATATACGAACTGTCAAAAAACAGGATTTTACAGAAGAATCATCTTATTATTTTTACCGAATCGAAGGAGACTGCCAATTATCTTTTCAAAAATATTATCAAAGAATATCCCGGCGAGGTTCTTTTGTTTACAGGAGATTCAGGTGAGTCCGTGCGCGATAAAGTGACTGAAAACTTTGACGCAAGGGCTTATCACAGGAAAAACGATTACCGCATACTGATTTCTACTGAAGTTCTCTCTGAGGGTGTCAACTTGCATCGCGCCAATGTGGTGATCAATTATGATATTCCATGGAATCCGACCAAAATGATGCAGAGAGTAGGGCGCATTAACAGAGTTGATACGCCGTTTGATGTTATTCATACCTTTAATTTTTTCCCTACCAAACAATCCAACGACCAAATCAAACTAAAAGAAGCGGCAGAAGCAAAGATCAACGCTTTTCTGACTCTTCTTGGAGGAGATGCGGAGCTTTTAACCGAAGGCGAGCCTGTCGGTTCTCACGAGCTGTTTGACCGTTTGATTTCCAAGAAAACGCTGGAAGGCGATGATGAAACTGAAGAAAGTGAACTGAAATATCTGCAGGTTATACAAGATATCCGCGAAAACGACCCAAACCTTTTCGAAAAAATAAAACACTTGCCGAAAAAAGCCCGCACAGCAAAAACAGCACCGCCTCTTCAAAGTCTTCAAAGTAACTCAGGCTTCCAGCCTGAGATTATCCCGCCTGAAATTAACCACAGGCAAGATGCCTGTGATACTATGCAGCCTGAGAGCGGACAATATCCCCATAGTAGCTTAGTCTCCCATAGTAACTCAGGCTTCCAGCCTGAGATTGGCCGCCGACTTTCTGCCTGTGATACTATACAGCCTGAGATTATCCCACCTGAAATTTATTTTGATCCATATAATTCAGTCGAAATAAAACAGAGAAATTTACCTCATTGGCAGCAGAACTTGGCCGTTTATTTCGTTACCTTCAGGTTATATGATTCAATACCGCAGACAATCTCTGAAAACATCAAGAGCGAGAGAGAACATTGGCTCAAAACGAACAAAATATGCAGCCTTTCTGAAATTAGAAATTTGAGTCAAAATAAGAGAATTGAGTACTACCGCCTTTTCTCCAAACGATATGACGATTTATTGGATAATGGTTATGGTTCATGTATATTAAAGAATAAAGAGTGCAGACAAGTTGTTGAGAGGGCATTGAATCATTTTGATGGCGAAAGATACTATTTAGATAAATTTGTTGTTATGCCAAATCATGTCCATGCTGTTGTAGTTCCGAAAAGCGAGTGGCCTCTGTCAAAGATTACACATTCCTGGAAATCTTATACAGCTAATAAGTTAAACGAGCTAAGAGGTCAGGAATGCCCCGTGTGGATGTCGGAATCTTTTGATCATATAATTCGAAGTTCCGAACAGTTAGAAAGAATAAGGCAATACATCGATAACAATCCCCATAGTAACTCAGGCTCCCATAGTAACTCAGGCTTCCAGCCTGAGATTGGCTCACCTGAGATTAACCACAGGCAAGATGCCTGTGATACTATGCAGCCTGAGACTAATCCCCATAGTAGCTTAGTCTCCCATAGTAACTCAGGCTTCCAGCCTGAGATTATCTTACCTGAGACTACTTCCAAAGCTCTTATCACCTATTTTCGACATGGGAAACTGCAAAAATTTTTTATATCGCAGACAAAGCAACCGGCCGAAGAACTGGATTTTTTATCAGCGGCAAAATTGCTTGAAAGCGGACCGGATGAGAAAAAAAGAAAGTTACCAAGTGAGATGTATGATCTTTTAGACAGCAACAAGGAAGCCTTTATTATCGCTACAACCGAAGAGATGACTGAACCTCAAAAAAGAAGAGGACGCGACAGTGCCGCCAATATCATGCGAATTCTAAAAGCAACCATAAAAAACACACAGAAATTTACAGAAGATCAGGAGCTTTACATCAAGAAGGTATTGACTCAGCTTGAGGAAGGCGGACTGCCTCAGGAAACGACAAAGAATACGTTAAAAGCCTTGAATGTGCTAAAAGATGAACTGATAAATCCTTTCAAAGTGCTGGCAGTCCTGCAGACCCATATTTCCGAACGACTGCTGCAAGATCATTATGCGGAACAAAATCCGGCAGCATACGGCAAGCGTGAAGTGATACTCTCATTATACCTGTCTGCGTGCACCGCACAGGCAGATTTGGCAGGAGAACAGGTTTGATGAATAAAGAGTCTCAAACTGTTGAATATAAACAAACCTGGCGAAATGACTGCCTTAAAGTCGTTTCTGCGTTTGCAAATAGTAGTGGCGGAGTGTTAATTATAGGGTTGGATGACAGGGGTAAACCTACCGGATTAAAAAATGCAAAAAGGCTGCTTGAGGATATACCAAATACGATCAGGAATAAACTTGGAATCATTCCCTCTGTTGAACCGGATAAGAAAGATATAATAAAGGTCACAGTTGCACCATGTTCTGTACCTATTTCCTACAATGGCAAGTATTATCTCAGAAGCGGAAGCACTGTGCAGGAATTACAGGGAAAAGAACTGGCTGATTTTCTTTTTAAAAAAACGGGCAGCACATGGGATGATGTTGTTGAAGAAAGAGCAGGTTTTGAAGAGATAGCTAAAGATTCAATAGAAAAATTTAAAAAGTATTCTGTTGATAGAATTCCTTCAATCAGTAAGGAAAGTAACATTAAAACACTTCTGCGAAAATTGAATTTATTAAGCGATGATAATCTAAAAAAAGCTACGCTTCTTCTTTTTGGCAATGATCCGCAGAAATTTTACCGTCAGGCTGTAGTCAGGATAGGCAAATTTCTGTCAGATACAGAAATTCAGACAACTGATATCGTCAAAGGAAATCTATTTACACAATTGGAAAAGATCCTGGAAATTCTGAAAACAAAATATCTGATCAGCAATATTTCTTATGAAGGCATTCATCGCCGTGATATTCTTGAATATCCTTATGAGGCATTAAGAGAGGCGATCATTAATGCTTTGATTCACCGGGATTATTCCG
>CAJVYT010000050.1 GCA_913009765.1 uncultured candidate division Zixibacteria bacterium | reverse complement strand
AGACGGCATACGAGATATATCAGTGTGACTGGAGTTCAGACGTGTGCTCTTCCGATCTCGCATCAGCAGACAATAATTGTTCCACTTCAGCTTCATCAGAGATTTCAATTTTCACCAGCCATCCTTCACCATAGGGATCTGAATTCAAAGTATCCGGCGTATCATCTAATGCAGCATGCACTTCAATAACTTTTCCACTGACCGGAGAATATATTTCTGAAACAGCCTTTGATGTTTCTATAACACCGATTTCTTCCATTTGTTTCACTTCCCGTCCAATTTCCGGAAGTTCAAAAAAAGTAATATCGGTCAATTCAGTTTGTGCATAATCTGTGACTCCTATTGTCGCAATTTTGTCTTCAATGCGGACCCACTCATGTTCTTTTGTGTATTTGAGTTCTGATGGTATATTCATATATTCCTCAATTATTTATTGTAGTTTATTAAATTTAAACGTTTTCCTTTTTTTCTTCTTGAGATATTTTTTTTTGTCTGAACCGTGTCTCCAAGAATGCTATATTGTAATCACCTTTAATAAAATCGGGGTGTTCAAAAATCTCTTCATGGAATGGAATTGTCGTAGGAACACCTTCAATTATAAATTCTTTCAAAGCGTTTCTCATTTTTATAATTGCAAGCTCACGAGTCCGTGCTTTAACAATCAGCTTCGCAATCATAGAATCATAATACTGCGGAATCATATAACCGGTGTATACCGCTCTGTCAACCCGCACACCCGGTCCACCCGGCACATGCAGGGCAGTCAATTTGCCGGGAGTAGGACGGAAATCTTTTTCGACATCTTCTGCATTAATACGGCATTCAATAACAGCCCACTTATGCACAATATCTTCCTGTTTATAGGTAAGCTCTTCTCCCATAGCAACACGGATTTGATCTTGAATCAAATCAACTTCAAATGCTTCTTCTGTAACAGGATGTTCTACCTGAATACGAGTATTCATTTCCATAAAATAAAATTCACGGTCTTCATTTACTAAAAACTCAATAGTACCGACACCTTGATAGCCGACCTTTTTAGCACCACGTACAGCAGCTTCTCCCATTCGTTTCCGTAAGTCATCGGTCATAAGAGGCGAAGGTGTTTCTTCTATAAGTTTCTGATGTCTTCTTTGGATAGAGCAGTCACGTTCACCAAAATGGAAGTAGTTTCCATGACTGTCGCCGATAATCTGAATCTCTACATGATGAGGTCCAATAATAAATTTTTCTAAATATAAATCAGGATTATTAAATGAGTTGGCTGCTTCGGTAGTACACAAATGGAACCCTCGTTCAAGTTCAGCTTTATCATTACAAACTCTCATCCCTTTACCGCCTCCACCGGAAACTGCTTTGAGAATAACCGGATATCCGATTTGTTCGGCAATCACGACAGCATCATCATAAGTTGCGACAATACCGTCAGACCCTGGAGTACAGGGAACGCCAGCTTTTTCCATCAATTCTTTGGCATTCACTTTGTCACCAAGTTGACGTATTTGTGCAGGAGTTGGTCCAATAAATTTTATATCACATGACTCACATACTTCGGCAAAGTCAGCATTTTCGGCGAGAAATCCGTAACCGGGGTGAATCGCATCGGCGTTGGTTACTTCAGCAGCGGCAATTATCCGCTGCATATCAAGATATGATTCAGTTGGTGATGCCGGACCGATACAGACATCTTCATCGGCAAAGCGAACATGCAGGGCATCTCGGTCAGCTTCTGAATAGACAGCTACAGTCTTTATTCCTAATTCTTTACATGCTCGGATTATCCGCAGAGCAATCTCACCGCGATTGGCTATCAAAATTTTTGTAAACAAGGGCAATCCTTTATTTATGTCGCACAATAAATTTACAATTCATTTAATTTGGGAATATATAGGAAAGAGCAGTTTTTCACAACCAATATTGAGCATTTTTTTATTAATTTTCACCCCATATTTTCATGGCTAACTTGTTATAAGATAAACAAGTGT
Source organism: uncultured candidate division Zixibacteria bacterium (assembly GCA_913009765.1). The sequence continues at coordinate 13,594 of CAJVYT010000050.1, read as the reverse complement.
CAATTTCTATAAGCAATTTATGCCTTAAACATAACTTCAGAGATAACCATTAAAAAAGGTCAGTCCATCTGTACGGACTGACCCCTGAAATTTTGACTAAAAAAATATTTTTAAAACTTCTGAAAACCGGTATCTGAATCAATAGAATTCGTTTCTCCTTGCTCGGAATCGCCACCACCCTGCCACCGTTCGGAAGAGCCGGTAATTCCGCGAAGACGCAAATCGAAATCATCAGGATTGGTCGCATGATGCATCGCTTCTTCAAACGAAATCAGACCTTCTTTATGTAAATCCATAATTGACTGGTCAAAAGACTGCATGCCGTACTGCACTCTTCCCTGTTCCATTAATTCAGGAATCTCTGCTGTTTTTTCAGGGTCAATAATACACTCTTTGACAGCACCGGAGTTAAACATAATTTCCAAAGCAGGAACCCGCCCCGGTTGGTCACCTCTTGTTAAAAGCCTTTGACAAACAATAGATTTCAGAGTACCTGCCAAAAGCAGACGAATCTGCTGATGCTGATGAGGCGGGAAAAATGATATAATACGTGTGATAGTTTCCACAACATTCATCGTATGCAAAGTAGTGATTACCAAATGTCCTGTATCGGCAGCAGTCAGAGCAATCGACATAGTTTCAAGATCACGAACCTCACCGATTAAAATGACATCAGGATCCTGACGGAAAGCATGACGAAGTGCCGACGCAAAGGTTTCGGTATCTCCTCCAACTTCTCGCTGTGCGATAATAGATTTTTTATCTCTGTAAATATATTCAATAGGGTCTTCGACGGTAATAATATTGTCAGTACGGGTGGAGTTCATATTTTCAATAAGTGCTGCCATTGTGGTTGATTTACCTGAACCGGTTGTACCGGTAATAATCATAAGTCCGCGGCGCTCTTTTGCCATCTTTTTTACTGATTCAGGAAGATGCAGTTCTTCAAATGATGGGATAGTAGTGTTCACCGCACGAATTGCTATACCGGCAGTTCCACGTTGTCGGAAAAGATTGATACGAAATCGACCTAATTTTGCAACCGATAACGCAAGATCCATTTCATTCTTACGTAGGAACCGTTCCCGCTGTTTATCATTTAAAATTTGAGATATTATCTGTTCCATCAAGTCGATTGTAACCGGTTCGGTGGCAATCTGCTCAAGCTGTCCGTTGACACGAACATGCGGACGAATTCCAACTCTGATATGCAGATCGGAAGCGTTCCGCCCGAGCATATCAACCAGCATCTGTTTTAAAGTCATGGAATTCCCTTTCCGTTGTTGGTAACTATTTACCCTTCAGGGTCAATTAAAAACATAGTCTGTCCATACTCGACAGGCTGTGCGTTCTCTACAAGTATTTTTACAATTCGACCGCTTGCTTCCGCTTCAATCTCATTCATCAATTTCATCGCTTCAACAATGCATACGACCTGACCGTTTGTGACTTTTTGATTTAGCGACACATACGGGTCAGCATCCGGAGATGGGGCAGTATAAAAAGTTCCTACCATCGGCGAGACAACCGGAATAAGCTTATCGTTTTCCACAGGTACCGCTTCCGCAGTGGGTGCTGAGGCTGCAGGTACTGCCACCGGAGCAGTAGGAGCAACCGCCATTGGTTGTACAACTGTTTGAACAGCAGCTTGTCCATTTGCTGATGCATTCAATTTTTGAGTTATACGAATTTTTCTGCCCCAACTTGAAACTTCAAGTGATTCTATCTCTGATTCTTCAACAAGCTTTATCAGCTTTTTAATATAATTTTCGTTCATGTAATCCTCACCTACAAGTGGTTAACCGACCCATAGAGATTTAATTTACCATTACAATTTTCTTTAAATAACTCTCTATAATAAAAAATTCGTCTTAGACTTCCAACAAGTTTTTTGGAGAGATATTAAGAACTTTTCCACCGTTTTTTGTCACAACGACATCATCTTCAATTCGTACTCCCCCCCAACCGGAGATATAGATACCCGGCTCTACCGTTACTACGTTGCCCGCCTTTAACTTATCCTCGGATAAACCTGAAAGCCTCGGACCGACATGCACAAAAAATCCTATACCATGACCGGTTCCATGCCCAAAATTCTTGCCATATCCGGCATTAGTAATAATTTTTCGGCAGGTATTATCAACTGCTTTTCCACTGACTCCGGCTTTAATCTTACGAATTCCGGCTTTTTGTGATTTTAAAACTAAATTGTAGATTTTTTTCTGACGGGTCGTTGCTTTGCCAACTACAATAGTACGAGTCATGTCTGAAACATATCCGTTATAGGTTGCCCCGAAATCAAATGTGATAAACTCACCTTTTTTAATTTTCTTTTTCGATGCCAGCCCATGCGGTAACGCCGAACGATATCCCGAAGCAATGATTGTTTCAAATGCAGGACGTTCCGACCCGAGCATTCGCATTTGATATTCCAACTCAGCACCAAGTTCCGATTCACGAATCCCCGGAGCTACCATATTGAGAATACGTTCAAATGCCAAATCAGAAATCTCGACCGCTTTTGTGATAGATGCGAGTTCATCTTTATCTTTTACCCATCCCAGCTCATTGGTCAATGTGTCAGCATCGACAAAAAGTGCTTTCGGAAAATTACTTTTTAGATTGTTTAATTCAGCAACGGTAATAAAAGAACCACTGAACCCAAGACGCATATTTTGTTTGTTCAATTTTGGAGAATCTTTTAAAGCAGCAATATAATCCCCTGTATGAATTAGAACTTTGGCACCTTTGACTTGTTTGGATGCTTGGTCTTTATAGCGAAAATCAGTTATAAAGTCGGCTGTTTTTGCTGTAATAACTAAAATACCTGCAGAACCTGTAAAGCCTGTCAGATAACGAATAAAATCAGCATGTGTCACTATAAGTCCATCGAGATTTTCTTTAACTAAATTTTTCTTTATTTCATCAATCCGTATTTTTGACATGATGATGTTCCTTCTCTTTTATATTTTCCCGGGCAAGCGAAAGTTTTTCGGCAAAACGCGGGTTTTTGCTTTTTTTATGTAAGTGGGCAAAGACCTCTTCGGCAAGTCTGGGAAACCCCTGCTGTAAATATAAATCACCAACAGTCTCGGTATATATTAAAACCTTTCGCAAATCTTTTTTGGAGTGTTCTTTTGTTGTCTCTTTTTGACGTTTTAACGTAATTGTTGTTGTCGTTGTCTGCTCTTTCTTTTTTTCAATCGGAGAATACAATATTGTACAATATGGGTCTAACGAAAGTATTTGTTCATACAACGACATAGAACCAAACCGGTCACCTTGTTGAAATTTTATATCGGCAAGACATTTAAGTGCTGCTATATGTTCAGAATCATTTGATAAAATAATATTCAACTGCTGTTCGGCTGATTCAACCTGCCCCGCATGGTAAAGAGCCTTGGCATAAATAAACCGAGCCGACAGAGGCGATGTGTTCCCTTGCAGATTTTCTTTACAGAGTGCAACCGCTTTGGAATATTTTTCTTCTGTAAGAAAAAGCGATGCTTGTGCCGACCAGTATCCAATTTTGGCTAATTGAGTGGTTGTACTGGTTGTTTCATCCTTATCCATATCAAACATAATAGCTTATGTAACACAGAACAGTAAAAAAAGCAAGTGAGAATGAAAATATTTGAAAATGTAGCGATAGGGCATTGAGGCTGTCTTTTTAGCAAAAGTAGCTCAGGTCAGGTCTCCACAAACTTAGTAGGTCAGTTTTTGTAGGGCGGAAATATTTAGTATTTCCGCCAACAGATGTCAGAACCACTAAAGGGTCAGACGAGAGTGTTTGTCTCTCCTAATAAACTTTATAATTCATCAAAATAATAATCTGTATTGTATAATGGGAAAAATACCCATTTGATACGAAGTTCTGATAGTGTTATTTTTAGAATCATATCTGTCAAGATAGACATTCTTATAATCCGTTATGTTCTGAATATCTAATACCCATTCCTGTGTAAACCTTGAAGACTCTTTTCTGTAAGTAACTTTAAAATCAGAACGGAAATAAGGTTTATACTGGTTTTCATAAGATTGATCAAACTTATATATTGCGGTATCTACTAAACGAGACTGATCTAAGTCAATCGGGATATATCTTCTGTTGCCTGCAGCAGTGAATTTTATATCAAACGAAAGAGCATTGTAGGCACCCATTTTAAATTCTTTGCCCAACAACCCATTTATAACATAATTGCCGTTAAAAACTGTGTTTCGTTCTATTCCGTCACTTCCTTTATATTTTGAGTCAAAAACAGATGTTGTCAGCAAGAAATAATATGAGTTGCTTAAGAACTTCTCCAAGGTTATTTCAGCCCCGATATTATGACCGGTTCCCTCGTTTACAAGTGAATCTTTGTCAGGCATATAAAAATCAGTACCACTGTTTATCATAGAAAAATAAGACGAATCTATTTCTGTCGGTATATTTGAAATACGTTGATAATATGTTTCAATCTTTAACCGCAAATTTTCAGAAAGATTGTTATCATATCCGAAGACATAATGTTCGCTTGTGGTAAAATAAAGATTCTTATTTGTTTGTATAACAGAACCATCAGAAAAAACTGTCTCTCTGAAATAATTATTCAAGCCCTGCATCTGATTATGTCTGCCATAAGCAATAGAAAATTTTTGTCTTTCATTTACTTTAAACTGCATTCCGAAACGCGGTTCAAGTTTTGACGAACTGTTTAAAAATAAATATTGATAATGAATTCCGGGAAACAGAGTAAGTTTACTATTTATCCGATACTGCCATTGGGCATACGTTTGAAAAAGGGTTGTTGTCCCATTAAAGTTACTCTTTTGATAAACATTAAATTCTGACAATGATTTATTCCGAAGGTCTAAATCATATATATCGAATGTAAAGCCAAGTGAAATATCATTTTTAGCATTGAATTTTTTTACCAGTTTATTATCAAGAGTATATTTTAACTGGGTTTCATCTTCACTATAATATGGCTGAATATCAAGCACTTCGTTTTGAGAACTTCTGAAAACTGTATCCATTTTATTTTCTGTATTTATACCTGAAATACCAAGGGTAGTTTTTGAAAAAGCATCTTTTGATAAAAAAATAACATGACTCAATCCTACTACACCCATTTTACTTTGGTAACGAACATCAAGATCATCAAACGGATATAAATTATTATCTTCAATTTCATCTTTGTCACTTGTTAAGAGATCTATATTACTGATTCCACCTACTCCAAAGAGAGTAAATTGGCCTAATTTAGTAGAGGGGAAATTAAACTTGAATGATATATCCTGATAATACGGCACGGCAGTTCCGGTTCCTAAATCAAGACCGAGTTTATCCACTAAACCTAAAACAGAATACCGATAATTTATCAGATATGTAGATTTTGATTTCGTAGAAATCGGTCCCTCTAAGCCTATTTCAAAACCATTTAAACCGGACTGAAGCATATACTCTCGTTTTTCATTATTACCATTTCTCATTTTTAAATCAAAGACTCCGGACAAAGCGTTACCGTATTCTGCCGGAAATGCCCCGGTAAGAAAATCGGATTTTTTTAGGACATTATTATTCAGCATACTGACCGGACCGCCGGTTGAACTAAGCGAACCAAAATGATTTGGGTTTGGTATCGAAAGACCTTCTAATACCCATAGAAGCCCAAAAGGTGAATTACCACGAATAATTATATCATTTCTTGCATCATTGGCACCGCTGACTCCGGCAAAGTTCATTGCCATGCGAGAAACATCATTTAGACTCCCGGCATAACGACCGGTTTCTTCAACCCTAAAACCTCTAGAACTGACAGCTGCCATTTCATTATTTGAAGCAGACTTATCGACTTCGCTTTCAACTCGCACTGGTTCAATAATAATAACATCTTCTTTTAATGCTACGTCTATAACTGTTTCTTTCCCTGATGAAACTAAAATATTACTCAACGTTATCGGTTCAAAACCTATTGAGCTAAATTGAATGGTTATCCTGCCGAGTGGCACTTTTGACAGTTTGTAGTAACCTTCCACATCAGAAATATTACCTATCACCGGATCAGAACCGACAACAAAAACTGTAACTCCTATAATGGGATAGTGAGACTGAGAATCAATAATACGACCTTTCACAGTTTGTGATTTTTCATTTGCACTTACTGACACAGTAAACAGCAAACATAAAATAATAAGACCAATTTGTTTCATTACTTCTCCGTTATAATTATTATAAATTCTTATATTTATCTTATTTCCCATACTAACAGTCTTATCATGTAAGACGTTTAATTTAATGACTATAAGTCATAGTTGTTTAAAAAAAATATTATGCTTTTATTCCGTAGTTCATTATTTTATCTGCCAGTTGAATAATATCCTTAATATCTATATTATAACCTTCTTCTAATAATTCTTTTTTTTGAGAAGTTAACTGCATCAAGCCGGTGGTAAAAGCCCATAAAATAATAGCAGTTTCATTAGGTTTAATATCTTTTCTTATAGAACCGTCCTCTACACCAATTTTTATACTCTCAATTAAGACAATATGAGGGTCACAATCTTCATCAGCTTTCATTGATACAAAAATTTCTATAGGTATATCTTTGCTTTCAAAACTCATCATTACATTAAAATAGTCTTTCTCATCAAGATAAAATTGGTAGTAAGCTTCTCCGATGGCATTTACCTTATCCACCCCAAGTTTGACTTTTGCTGCTGCTTCTACAAATCTATTGTACAGTATCCTACACGCTCGCTGTATTATTTGGGAATATAGATGATCCTTACTTTTAAAATAGAGATACAAAGTTCCTTTGCTCAATTCTGCTTGTTGTGCGATTTCATCCATAGTCGCATTTTTAAACCCTTTTAAAAAAAAGATCAACTCAGCAGCATCTACTATTTCTTTAATTCTTCTTTGTTTTTCTCGTTCTTTTCTTTCAGAAATACCCATTTACAGCCAATCAGGTCAAACTATATGACCGTCAGTTATTTTATATACGTAAGTATAATACTTTTGTTTCAATTTACAAGAGATATTTCATTTAAACCACATATCTATTTAATTGATTGTATAACAATGTATTACAGCACCAATACATCAAAGAATGTAGGAGTGTTATTCATTAATTGTCAGGAATTCCGCCTCGGCGGACTGACATGCTATTCTTTTTACAAAATAATTGCTTGAAAGCTATTACTTATAACATACCTAAATACTTGTCGTTTTCAAATTGACTGACGTGAATACGGTATTCATCCCATTCCAATTTTTTATTTTCAATAAGTTTGGCATGGATATGTTCGCCCAAAGTTTCTTTGGCAAGTTCGGAATTTTCAAATGCAACAATAGCATTTTCAAGTGAGTTAGGAAGAGTATCAATATGTAAGTCAGCTTTTTCCAGATCTGTCATACCAAAAATATTATCTTCAATAGGTGCTGTCAGTTCTAACTGGTCTTCGATACCTTTCATTCCTGCTGCTAATAACATCGTAAATGTAAGATATGGGTTGGCAGCCGGGTCGGGCGAACGAAGTTCTATACGGGTCGCTTTTTCTTTACCGACACGATACATAGGCACCCGAATCATAGATGAACGGTTACGTCGTCCCCAACCTATATAAACCGGTGCTTCATATCCGGGAACTAAGCGTTTGTACGAATTAACCCACTGGTTTGTAATGAGAGTAAATTCTTTAATATATTTTAGAACACCGGCGGTAAATTGACGTCCTATTTTCGAGAGATTGTATTCGCCTTTTTTATCAAAAAACAGATTTTTGTCCCCTTCAAAAAGAGAAATATGACAATGCATACCGGAACCGTTTTGTCCAAATATAGGTTTTGGCATAAAGGTCGCATAGAGACCATTTTCCAAAGCAATTTCTTTGACAATGAATTTATAAATTTGTGCAAAGTCACCCATAACAAGTGCCTCTTGATATTTTAAATCAATTTCATGCTGAGAGTGGGCAACTTCATGATGTGAACATTCGACCGGAATATCTATTGCCTCAAGAGCATTGACCGTACGTTTTCGGACTTGGGTTCCTTTATCAACCGTTCCGTAGTCAAAATATCCGGCTTTATCTATGGTTTTTGGTTCACTGTCATTTTCAAAATAGAAATACTCAAGTTCTGGACCGACAAAACATGTCCAGCCTTTATCTTCAAGTTTTTGTAGATTCTTTTTGAGAACCCAGCGAGGATCGCCTGCATAGGGAGTACCGTCAGGATAGGTAATATCACAGAACATCATCGCAACTTTTTCACCGGCTATTTCCCACGGAATAATACGAAAAGTTCGAGGATCCGGCATAGCCATCAAATCTGATTCCTCAATACGTGCAAAACCTTCAACTGATGACCCATCAAATCCCTGCCCTTCATCCATAACTTGTTCTATTTCAGAACGAGTAATAGACATCCCTTTTATTTGTCCTAAAATATCTGTAAAACAAAGCCTGATGTAGCGAACACCTGCTTCGTCGATCATCCTTAAAATATCTTCTTTTGTTTTGGTCATTTTTGGCTCCTCAGTCGAATATATACAATTTCTTTTTTCCTAATAAGCGACTATTATAATCTATAAAGAATGAAACACAATAATAATATTACATAAATTTAAAACTTATAAATTATTATTCAATTTGAGTAGAATTTCTTTTGTCTTCGGTACTAACTGCCTGAGTCTGACCCCCGCCATATCAAATATTTTGCGAGATGCTTTAAAAACATCGGCATCAGCATATTTATCCGAAAGAAAAACAACCTCTTTGATACCGACTTGGACAATCAGTTTTGCACACTCATTACAGGGGAATAAAGAAACATAAATCGCCGCTCCCTCAAGCTGCATTTTATTTGAGGAATTTGTTATAGCGTTCATCTCGGCATGGCAAACATACGGATATTTGGTCTCTAAATAGTCACCTTCTCTATCCCAAGGAAGCAGGTCATCTGAGCATCCGATAGGAAAACCATTATACCCGATACCGATTATCCGCTTTTTGCTATTTACTATGCAGGCACCCACTTGGGTAGAGGGGTCTTTGGACCTTTTGGCAGAAAGTTGAGCAATCGCCATAAAATACTCATCCCAGTTGATATAATCTGTTCTTTTAGTTTTCATAATAGCTGAATATACATCTGTTTTTTGTAAATGAAAAGTGAAAGTTTCACCTAAAAAAAGTTATAAAAACAACTATTTTCTATTGACTCTCGTATTATATTTACGTACTATTTGTCTGCCTTTAATTTATGGTTTTGCATAGAATTAAACAGTTAGAATTTGTCTATAATTTAGACAAATCTATGACAAATAGATTTTGATACTTGTTATATATTAAAAATAAGATATCGCCGTTGTCCTAACTTCCCTCCCCCGTCATGGGCGCTTCGGTTCCCGTGATGAACGGACAGCGGCTTTTTTTATTGCATTTTTTATGAATTCTCAAATTGTTTGTTTTCCTATCAGCTTTAGCATCCAACAGTCCGACAAATCTATCCCCCCATAAAACAGGCTGGACAAAACAACCAAATTTTCATTTTTCTTTTAGAACATAATATTTATATTGTTGTGCTATATGGACTCAACAATAAAAGCCTATCCACAAATGGATAGGCTTTTAAGTTACATCAAAATCAAAATAGTTTTTAACTTAGAAAATATAAATAGATCTCAAGTTAATAGAATTTGTTGTTTTGTCAGGGTTTGCTCCCATCTCTGTTTTCATATATTTGTATTCAACAATAAACTGTACACCATTGTTTAATGGAGCATTTGCAAACACAGAAAATGCCGAAGAAACATCATTGTCAGCAATATCAGAAGGGTCAAAGGAATCATAACGGATCCCAGAACCAAATTTAGGACTAAAGTAATTGTCCAACTCGATAAACATACCCGAATTGTTTATGCTGGCATCTGTCGCGGTATAAGTATCAGATCCACCTGAATAAGCACCCATCAGTTGAGCCGTATTGAGTGGAATAGTTATATATACAGCATAGCGTTGGAAATCGTTCTGTGCCAAAGGAATAGTATCACTTGGACTAAGTGCAATCCGACCGTTATAATAATAAGCAGAAACGGCAGCATTTATAGTACCGATAAACTGATTGGCAAAAACCTGAAAATCCATACTGTTTTCAGTAGGACTTCCGGCAGATTTGCTCAAAGCACCGCCCTGAGCCGGGTCTTCTGCGTTATCCATAAGACCGTTGAGAACAGTAAAAGAGATAGAAGAATTCTGATGAGACACACCGGCTTCTAAACCTGTTTGGTCAAATCCCCAAGGGTGCCATCCATTCACGTCTCCGTTGGAGTTAGTAGTTTTCTGTGATTGAATTAAAGGACGAGACAAACCAAGAGGTCTGTCAGAAGCACCATAACCTTCAAATGGGTGGAATAAGCCACCGCGTACTTGCCAGAAAGTATTATCATCTCCGGTTACGTAACGCAAATATCCGTTTTCTACTTCTAACTCATCAGTTGAACCACTAATTTCAGCCAATGAAGCCCAATTACCTAAAAAACCACCTGTAAGTGGATACAAGGTAAACTCTTTAAACTCAATTTTAGAAACATCGGTTGTTGGACCTGAACCCATATCTGTTGATTTATAAGAAGCGTTCATTTGGAGACGAGCAGCAAAATAATTTCCTGAAGTATAATCAAACTCATCACGATTTTTCTCAAATTCTCTAATTTCTCCAATTTCACTCGGCATTCTATATCCGGCTCTTCTAAACTCATATCCTGTACGATTCAAACGTGGCACAATGGTATGACAATGAGAACAAGTTGTTCCATACTGACGGGCAAAATTAGGCATAGCCTCAATCTGCTCTACTGGGATAACTACCAAAGAACACAGAATTGCGATTCCTGTTAGTACCATAATTTTCATTAGATGTTCTTTCATCCATTTACTCCTTAACTACTTTTGTTATTAATTGTCTCCCTGCTTCTCTTTATTATTTATTATCTCCTTATTTATTAATAGTTTAAATCTTACCTAATAGTAATAAGACCTTATTGCTCATTTTTTATCTAAATAGCAAAAAACATAACCCTCTGTCAACTATAAAACTATAGTTTCTCTAAGATTTCTGTTTAAAAAAGATTCAGACATGCCTGAACACTGTAATAGCTATTTTATTTTTTTAATTGTATTGCTGGTCGAACGACCTTTGGTAAGCTTAACTCTCTTAACTTCTCCGCCATGCGACAACACAAACTCACTGCCGACAATTTCTGTAATTTTGTAATCGGCACCTTTGACAAGTACATCCGGCTTTATAGACTCTATAAGTTTTAAAGGAGTATCTTGAGAAAATATAATAACATAGTCGACCGATTCCAAAGCAAGCAAAACTATTGCTCTATCAATCTGCTTGTTAATGGGGCGGTTCTTCCCTTTGAGTCGACGTACTGAAGCATCGGAATTAAGACCGAGTATCAAAACATCACCAAAAGATTTTGCTTTGGCAAGATATTCAACATGCCCTCGATGCAAAATATCAAACACACCATTGGTGAAAACTATTTTTTGTTTTTGTCTTTTGAGTTTTTTTAAAAGTTTTGGAAGCTGAGTTTTTTTTAGAAGATTCTTTTTCATACACGTAAATCAGTTTTTGACTAAATTACCATCTTTGATATTACGATATAGTTCCTGTTTGAGCAGTTCCGGTGTAACCGATGCGGTACCGACTTCACCGACAGTAATCCCTGCTCCGGCATTGGCAATAATAGCTGCCTCTGAGAGTTCTGCTCCTGCACACACAGATGAAACAAAAGTCGCAATCACTGTATCACCTGCTCCGGTAACATCGAATACTTTTTTGGCAAAAGTAGGAATATGAGTTGGTTCACTATTCTCTCGAAACAATGACATACCATCAGGTCCTCGAGTAATTAAAATTGACTGTGCCTGCAATTTTTCAAGCAGTCCGTTGCCGACTTCAAGCAGTTCTTTTTCGGATGTAATTCGCTGCCCATAAGCAAAACCTGCTTCGTGATGGTTCGGAGTAATAACAGAAACATTTTTGTAATTATGAAAGTGAGTTTCTTTCGGGTCGACAGCGACAAAAATATTTTTGTCCCGACACATTGCAATAACTTTTTCAAGAAGTGAAAGTGAAATAACACCTTTGCCGTAGTCAGAAATTATCACTGCAGAAATTTCATTTATGACAGATTCAAATTTAGCAAAAACTTTCTTTTCGGTATCGTTATTTAATTCATAACAGTTTTCACGATCATAACGGACAATCTGTTGATTTCCTGCCATCACGCGGGTTTTGAGTGTCGTTTGGCGACTGTCATCATTTATAAGATAATCTGAACTTATTTGTTTAGATTTCAAAAGGTGAGTCAGTTTCACTGACGCTTCATCAAGACCGACAACTCCGAGTAAAAGCGGTTTATCTCCAAGTTTTCTGATATTAGCGGCTACATTGGCAGCACCACCAAGTAAAAAACGGTCAGAAGTAACCTCAACAACCGGAACCGGTGCTTCAGGAGAAATTCGGTTGACCTGCCCAAATAGATATTCATCAAGCATTATATCGCCAAGTATCAGAATTTTGGCATTTCCTATTTTATCTGTTAATTCGGCAATTCTTTCCGCTTTAATCGGCATTTTTATCTTTCCAAATTCATCATAATTCAATTGACTTAGGTTGAGAATATATTAAAATGGATTACTTATAACAAGTGAATAGAAAAGAAAAATAACACACTAATATAAAAGGTCAAAAGATGAACCAACAACAACCACAACAACAACTCAATATTGAGCTTGGCGAAAAAGAAGCTGAGGGAATCTATGCTAATTTGGCAATGCTGATACACTCGCCCACCGAGATTATCATAGATTTTGCCCGTATAATGCCTAGAATGCCTAAGTCAAAAGTATTGGCAAGAATTATTATGACCCCAATGCATGCAAAACTCTTACAGAAGGCATTGGCAGATAATTTGAAAAAATACGAAAAACAGTTTGGTGAAATTAAAACCTACGGTTCAATAGACAAACCATCCAAATCTATCGGTTTTGAAAATAACGGTCAACAAGACGAGGAGAAATAAATGTCTCAAGGATCATTTGCATTTGTTCTCCATAGCCATCTTCCCTATGTACTCTCTCATGGACGATGGCCTCATGGAACTGACTGGCTGTGTGAAGCTGCCGGCGAGACCTATCTTCCGATTATAAGAATTCTGCATGAGCTTATAGATGAGGGTATTTCACCTAAACTCACTATTGGCTTATCACCTGTCTTGTGTGAACAGCTTGCCGACAATTCTTTTAAGTCGGAATTTGTATCTTATCTGAATCAAAAGATTGATGCTGCCAAGCAAGACAGTGAAGAATTTCAGAGATATGAACAACCCGGGATGCTTAAGAATTCTCATTTTTGGGTGAAATTTTATTCTGATACTCTCAGACATTTTAATGAAATCGGTCAGGATATTTTAGATCGGAAGAGCGTCGTGTAGGGAAAGAGTGTAGATCTCGGTGGTCGCCGTATCATTAAAAAAAAAAACGAAAGAAAAAAAAAAAAAATCAAAACACTACACTTTAGTACTCATGTCCTATT